>CAKRNX010000290.1 GCA_934371475.1 uncultured Lachnospiraceae bacterium | reverse complement strand
GTACATGGGAAGATGCATTCTGGGCATGCCTGACAAAGGGAGGACATCTGGTTACGTTCGAAACCCAAGAAGAATTTGATTACGTTGCACAGGATCTGCTTAATAAAAATCAGCAGGAATATCTCTTTTTCATTGGAGGAAGAAGGGACGATAATTCTCAGCAGTATTACTGGGCAGACGAGACAAATGCGCTGACCGGAAATCCGCTGAACAGTGTGAATGCATGGAATAAAGACTGCTGGCTGCATGATGAGCCGTCCTTTGAGGATACATCGCTTGGATTACAGGAAAATGTGCTGTCGATCTTTTATTATGATGATCTTGGAAAATGGGTATGGAACGATGTGCCGAATGATCTGATCAGTGCGGTTTCCTATTACAGCGGAAAGGTAGGATATATCTGCGAATATGAGGATTAGGGCAAAATCGTTTAGACAGACGGGAAAAGTTCTGACATGCCTGATGTGTCTGATGGCGTTGAGCGGATCAGAGCAAAGCATTCTGGCGTCACAGCAGACATATGAGACAGTTGTGGAAGAAGATATGCTTGCAAAGATGACGCTGGAGGAAAAGGTCGCACAGATGTTTTTTATTACGCCGGAAGCTCTGACCGGAGTTGATCAGGTGACGGAAGCGGGGGAAGTAACGGAAGCTGCTTTTTCTGAATATCCGGTAGGCGGCATGATTTATTTTGCCCAGAATATAGAATCGCGGGAGCAGATATCCGCAATGCTGGAGAACATGGAACGCATCAGCGAAGAGCGGCTTGGAATTCCGATTTTCCTGGCAGCGGATGAAGAAGGCGGACAGGTAAGCCGCCTGTATGGTACTGTGGCGGGTATTCCGTATATTGGCGATATGTATTCCATAGGGGCAGCAGGAGACAGCACAAAAGCCTGGCAAATCGGACAGATGATTGGAAATTATATGAAGGAGCTGAACTTTAATGTAGATTTTGCTCCGGTTGCGGATGTGTTCAGCAATCCGGAAAATACAGTGATCGGCGACAGGGCGTTTGGAAGTGATCCGGAACTGGTGTCAGAAATGGTGTCCATGACTGTGAAAGGGCTTCAGTCGGAAGGTGTCCTGGCAACGTTAAAACATTTCCCGGGACACGGCGACACAGCAGAGGACAGTCACAGCGGATACGCCAGCAGTTATAGAAGCCTTGAAGAACTGGAGAGGTGTGATTTTTTACCGTTTCGCGCGGGAATAGAGGTTGATGCGGCATTTGTTATGGCAGGACATATTTCACTTCCGAATGTTTTGAATGACCAGACGCCGGCGTCCCTCTCGTATGAGATCGTGACGGAGCTTCTGCGGAAAAAAATGCAGTTTAATGGAATTATTATTACAGATGCATTGAACATGGGAGCGATCTCGCAGCATTATTCTTCCGGAGAAGCGGCTGTTATGGCGGTTGATGCGGGAGTGGATATGCTCCTTATGCCGGCGGATTTTCATACGGCATATGAAGCGGTGCTAAATGGGGTGCGGGATGGAA
>CAKRNX010000289.1 GCA_934371475.1 uncultured Lachnospiraceae bacterium | reverse complement strand
CTCATACTTATAGATTGTGCCTTCGGCCAGTTCCGGCACAAACAGCTCAAAAATGCCGGAATTCTTCAGTCTGCGCATAGGCAGCCGTCTGCCATCCCAGAGTACGAAATCACCTACCACGCTGACACGCTGGGCATTCGGTGCCCATACAGCAAAATATACGCCGGATACGCCATTGATTGTCATCGGATGGGCTCCCAGTTTCTCATAGATATCATAGCAGATCCCTGCATTAAACTGCTTTGCTTCCTTCTCAGAAATCTGCGGCGGGAATGTATACGGATCCCATATCTCCTGGCTGGAACCGTCGTCGTATACGACGCTCAATTTATAATGCGGTATTTTTTTCCCGGGAATCAGCACGGCAAAAAATCCTGCTTCATCCTCTTCTTCCATTGGATATCGCTTCTTTACACCATCCACATGTACCACCACTTCTCTTGCCGTGGGGATAAATGTCTGAATCAACACTCCGTTTTCTGTTATATGCGGTCCCAGTATATCCTGCGGTCTGTCTTCCTCGGAATATACCACTGCCTCAATTTCTGCCCAGTCCATCATTTCATATAAATTTTCATTCATATGGCATACCCTCCCATATCAGTATGATGCTATTCTACCATCCCTGTCTGAAAATTACAACTTAAAAGGGGTCTTACGACCCCTCTTATTACAGGATTGCAGAGGTGCACAGAAGAAATATGCCATGCAAATGCATGACGCGCACCTCGCAGCAAGAATGCCAAAGCATTCTTGAATCTACTTTCCCAGTGAATGGATAAAAAGTCCGCTGCGCAATTTCGGTTCAAACCAGGTGGACTTGGGAGGCATCAGTTCTCCCTTGTCCGCCACAGAAAAAAGTTCCTTGATGGACGTCGGATACATCGAAAACGCCACCGCGCTGTCTGTGTGAACTCTTTTTTCCAACTCTTCCAAACCTCTGATCCCGCCGATAAAATCAATCCGGCTGTCCGTTTTGGGATTCTGGATATCAAGTACAGGCGAGAGGATTTCCCTCTGAAGTACGGAAACATCCAGATCGTTTACCGGATCTCCCATTGCCGGCACTTTGGAACGCAGCCGATACCAGTGATTGACCAGATACATTCCCATCTCACCTTTTTGAACAGGATGAACTGCCTTTACTTCCGGCTCAATATCAAACTTTTCAGCCACCTTACCCAGAAATTCCTGTTCTGTCAGTCCGTTTAGATCACGCACCACCCGGTTATAATCCATGATCATCAGTTCTTCGTCCGGGAACAGCACAGAGAGAAAATAATTAAAGTCTTCTGTTCCGGAGTATCCCGGATGCTCTTCTCTTCTCTTAAGACCGACCTTTACTGCAGATGCCGCCCTGTGGTGACCGTCTGCAATGTAAATGCTGTCAATCTGCTCAAAAAGACGTTCCATTTTCAGAACTTCTGTCATCTGATAAATCATCCATCCTCTGTGTCTTACGCCATCCTCTGCCGTAAAATCAAACAGCGGCTTCTGGATCTTCGCTTCATCCACCAGATGGGA
>CAKRNX010000288.1 GCA_934371475.1 uncultured Lachnospiraceae bacterium | reverse complement strand
GGCAGAGGGTGGTGTCGCACGTATCGTGTGGATGCCCAAAGAGCTGAAAGATTCTGTTGCAGAGAGACTGAATGAGACTGCAAAAGAACTTTATGGTATCGATAATTTTGTAGATATGATCGGTGATGAGACCATTGCAGAAGATCCGGAAACCCTGTACGCTTTCCTTGAGGAAAAAGGACATCCGGCTCTGTCCATGGAACCGATGATGTAATAACAGAAATCCTCTGTTATTTTGCGGTATATTCCGAGCGCAGAGCTGGCGGGCTTTGCGTTTGGAGATGCCGTTTCTGATTTGTGCGGGCAGCGAACCAATATCTGTGCTCACACAGTATCCTGGTGGCTGCCGCAGCATTGAACAAAACCGCAGAGCGGTTTTATCCTGTGTGTTTTAAGTGTCTGGCATCCGGCTTTGCCAGAACCAGATGCCAGTCATATTATTTTAAGGAGGTATAGATAGAAATGCCATTTACAGCAAAATCTGGAAAATTTAGTGCCAGCATCAATACTCTGACTATGGGTACTGGTGACAAAGCAATTACTCTTGGCGGTGAAAATGTTTTACCGTTCTACACATTTGATGCTCCCATTGAGAATGCACCGAAGGTTGGTATCGAGATTACCGACGGTGGTCTGGCTGAAGAGCCGGAGTGCGTTCAGAAATACTATGAGGGATGTGAGACTGTCGTAGATATGGCAAAAAAAGCTGCCACATTTGAAGGTGTTGACTTCCTGAGCATCCGTCTTGAAGGCGGGGATCCCAACGGTGAGAACAAATCTACTGAAGAGCTGATTCAGATCGTGAAAGATATTGCAGCAGCAGTGGATCTTCCGATTGTAGTTTGCGGTTGCAAGAACGTGGAGAAGGATGCAGAACTGCTGTCAAAAGCTGCAGAAGCACTGGACGGAAAAAATGCCGTTATGCTGGCAGCAAAGGAAGAAAACTACAAGACCATCGGTGCAGCAGCCGGACTTGCTTACAAGCAGGTAGTCGGTGCTGAGTCTGCTGATGATATCAACCTGGCAAAACAGTTAAACGTTCTGATGACACAGCTGGGTGTAGATGCGAAGTCAATCGTGATGAACGTTGGTACAGCATCAGCCGGTTACGGTTTTGAGTATGTTGTTTCTACTATGGACCGTATCAAAGCTGCAGCTCTGTCCCAGGGTGATGCAACTCTGCAGATGCCGATCATTACTCCGGTAGCTTCTGAGACATGGGGCGTAAAAGAATCTGTTGCAACAGAGGCCGATATGCCTGAATGGGGAAATGCAGAAGAACGTGGAATCGATATGGAAGTAGAAACTGCAGTTGCAGATCTGGCTTCCGGTTCCAACGCAGTTATCCTGAAACATCCGGAATCAGTAGCAACAGTCTCAAAACTGATCAAAGCATTAGTTTAATTGAGATAGAAGGAGGAAAGAAACAATGGCACTGAAAGGTCTTGACATTTTTAAATTATCACCGAAGAAAAACTGTAAAGAGTGTGGCTCTCCCACCTGTATGGCTTTCTCTATGAAAGTTGCACAGGGTGCGGT
>CAKRNX010000287.1 GCA_934371475.1 uncultured Lachnospiraceae bacterium | reverse complement strand
CCAATAAGCTGACTATAATAAATTTAACTGTTTATCGATCTTAAACGTTTTTTTGCCGGCTCATAACTACCGCACTTCTGATAATAATACTTTGCCTCACTGATTTTCCCAAGGCACTCATAGATAACGCCGACGTTATAATAAGCCGCATAAGAATTTACTCCCGCCATCCGGCAGTCCCGGTGCCTTACCGCTTTGAGAAACTCTCCCACTGCTGCATCAAACATGGCGTTGTTCATGTAAATGAGTCCCATCAGGAACTGAAAATCCGCACTATTTCCAAATTCTTCATAAATATTTTCAAAGAAAAGTGCTTCCCCGGCACGTCCGCTGTTGATCAGTGCATAGCCATAGGTTTCCACCATATCGATGACATATTCTAACTTTGGTTCAAGGTCATAACTGAGCCCATGGGCGAACCAGAAGCATGCCTCGTTATAATCTTCTGCCATGTAATAGCTTTTTCCAAGCTGGTACAATAGATACGGGATCTGCTGCTCTTTTTTCGCATCCGTAATTTCAGATTTCTGCTCTGCATCCGTATCCTGCTTTGCGATATTTTGTTCTAACTGCGTGACATGTGCTTTTGCATCCCACCCTGAATTTTTTAATTCCTGCTCTAACAGCCTTATATTGCGCAGTGCTTTTGCCTTTTTTTCTTCCTTCGGAAGATCATAACCTGTATGACCGATGACGACCGGTGCTTCGTATGTACGATATTCCTTTTCGTCACAGGCAGTTACCTGCTCATGGATTCTTCCCGTGTAATGAAAACTTTCTTTTGCAAAAATACGGTTGATCCACTCTTTATTTTCCTGCTTTCCATCTTTTCCGGAAATGATATTGATTCTTTGGATCCTTCCAACCTCGCCCGGATGTTCTGTGATCATTTTTTCTACCCCTGCCAGATCGATCTTCTGTAAATATTCATCACTGTCAATGACCATCACATACGGATGTTCTGCTTTTGAAACCGCAAAATTCTTTGCTGCTGAAAAATCATCGCACCATGGGAAATCATAGATATTTTCCGTATATTCTGCGGCGATTTTTTTTGTCTGATCTGTCGATCCGGTATCTACTACGACCAGTTCAAATCCGGTGTTCTGGAAGGATTTCAGGCAGCGCGCCAGATTTTGTTCTTCGTTTTTGGTGATGATGCAGACTGATAACATGTGACGGTTCTCCTGTGCGTTTCAAATTTTATAAAAAAATATATTTGTGTATCCTAAATTTTACTTTTTATCAATTTCCGGTGATCTGTGGATGATCAGCAGCTGATTCAATGAGGACTGTCTTTCCCTCAAATGCAAATGCATAACAGTGGATCCGTTCTTTGGGGACCCCACGTTCCACTAAATTTTCAACATAGCATTTTTCCTTAATCTGTGCCAATGCTGTCTCCACTGTATCTTCAAGATTTTTCTCCCGGCGCGCATTAAATACCTTAAATTCGATGATATATGCGTCACGCTCTGCAGGTTTTTTCGGTTCGATCATTACATCATATCTGCCAAACCCGCTTTCACGATTGGAAGTAA
>CAKRNX010000286.1 GCA_934371475.1 uncultured Lachnospiraceae bacterium | reverse complement strand
GCTCTGTTTTGAGAGGTAATATTTAAAGAAAAAGCCCGTAAAATCAATACTTTAGGGCTTGACATTATAGGAAGGAGCAGATGAGATTATGAAAGAATTGCAGTTAAAATATGGATGCAACCCCAATCAGAAACCTTCCCGTATTTATATGGAAAACGGCTCAGACCTGCCGGTTCAGGTGTTGTCCGGCAGACCGGGGTACATCAATTTCCTGGATGCGTTCAATGGCTGGCAGCTGGTAAAGGAGCTGAAGGAAGCGACAGGCCTTCCGGCAGCCACTTCCTTTAAGCATGTATCACCGGCGGGCGCGGCAGTGGGTCTGCCTCTGGATGAGACTCTGGCAAAAATCTACTGGGTCGATGATCAGGGAGAGCTTTCACCGCTGGCCAGCGCATATGCAAGGGCAAGAGGCGCAGACAGAATGTCGTCTTTTGGAGACTTTATTGCGCTGTCCGATGTGTGCGATAAGGATACTGCCATGCTGATCAGGCGTGAAGTATCTGACGGCGTGATCGCGCCCGGATATACCCAGGAGGCGCTGGAGATTCTGAAGCAGAAGAAAAAGGGCAATTACAATGTCATTCTGATTGATGAGAATTACCGCCCGGAACCGCTGGAGCATAAGCAGGTATTCGGCGTGACATTTGAGCAGGGACGACAGGAGCTTCCGATCAATGATGAGCTGATTTCCAACTTTGTCACAGAGAAAAAAGATGTGACGGATCAGGTCAGGAGAGACATGAAGATTGCGCTGATTATTCTGAAATACACTCAGTCCAATTCAGTCTGCTATGTAAAAGACGGACAGGCCATCGGGATCGGAGCCGGTCAGCAGTCCCGTGTACACTGCACAAGACTGGCGGGCCAGAAGGCTGATAACTGGTATCTGCGCCAGTGCCCGAAAGTGCTGGATCTGCCGTTCGCGGACAGTATTACCAGGGCAGAGCGCGATAATGCGATTGATGTTTATATTGGAAACGAGTACATGGACGTGCTGGAAGAAGGCGCATGGCAGAAGGTATTCACAAGGAAGCCGGAAGTATTTACCGCAGAGGAAAAGAGAGCATGGCTGGACGGCCTGCGCGGCGTGACCGTGGGATCGGATGCATTCTTCCCGTTCAGCGACAATGTAGAGCGCGCCCACAAGTCCGGTGTGGAGTATATTGTGCAGCCGGGCGGATCTGTGCGGGATGAAGATGTGATCGCAGCCTGCAACAAACACGGGATTGCAATGGCATTTACCGGCATCCGCCTGTTCCATCACTAGAGCGTGTTTGAAAAAGGCTTTGTGTGAGCTGCGGGTTCCGGTTTGTGGAAAATCTTTTTAAACACACGCTAAAGCATGCTTGAAGCAAAAAAGGACATGTCTGCTGTGTCGGACAGAGGAAAAATAACAGAAAAGAACTGCTGAAAAAATGAAAGCTGCCACAGGGTATGAGAAGGGCGGAACTGCCGCCGGATTCTTATTCTGCGGCAGTTTTGTATTTCACAGGAAATGGGAAGCACACTTTTGTTATTTCACAGGAAATTGCGTCCTGTGAAATAAAAAGCCTCCGGCGGGGCGCACATTGT
>CAKRNX010000285.1 GCA_934371475.1 uncultured Lachnospiraceae bacterium | reverse complement strand
CAGCTTACCAAAGCTTACAGAATTTCTTCCGCTCGCTAGGGGAAATCAGCTATGCTGATTTCACAGCTCGCACTTATAGATTCAGTATAACATAAAACAGAATCAAAAAGCATCAGGAGATTTCGTCACTGTTTACAGACTGCATTCCACTATTATCTTCTCACATCTGTCATATCCAAGCTGCGAACTGTTCAGACACAAGGTATAATTGCTGGCTTTTCCCCATTTCTGATTCGTGTAAAAGTTATAATTTGTCATACGTCTTTTATCTGTATCTGCCATCATTTTGACAGCTTCCTTCTCTTCTACATTATGTAAACGAATGATACGCTGTGTTTTTTCCGGCATATTTCCATGAATAAATACATTCAATACGTCGTCTCTGTCTTTCAGGATGTAGTCTGCATTTCTTCCAATGATCACACAGGGTTCCTTCTCGGCCAGATCTAAAATGACCTTTCTCTGTGCCTCATATACCATATCTTCTACAGATTTCCCTGTGATATCACGTCCGGCAAGTGCATATGCAAGTAAACCTTTCTTCGGAGATAACTCTGCACTTTCCTGAATATATTCCGGAGATAAACCAGACTTTTCCGCAATCTCACTGATGATATTTTTATCATAATAAACGATTCCCAGTTTCTTTGCGACTTCTTCTCCGATAAAACGTCCACCACTTCCGAATTCTCTGCTGATCGTAATGATTCGTTTCGCCATCTTTGCACCCTCCTTAATTCAAAATATCCACTTTATTTTTTTTGATTCTCTTTAAGAAAATATAACCTACAAAGCATGAAATTATTTCAGTGATTGGAAATGCCCACCAGATCAGAGAAACTCCCATCTGACCATTTCTGGCAAATATAGAAAAAATCCCTGCCAATGGCAGAATGATTACAAGCTGTCTCAGAAGTGAAATAACCAGCGATTCCACACCACCGTCCAATGCCTGATAAATGCCCTGATAAGCAACATTGATTCCGGCAAACAGGAAACTTACAGAGATTACTCTCATCGCACCGATAAAATATTCTCTTGACTGTCCCGCATTAAACAGAGTTGCAAATGCTCCAGGGAAAATCTCTGTGATTGCAATTCCCAGAATCATTAACACAATTGTATAGATCAGACCATATTTGATTCCATCCTGAATTCTCTTTTTGCTTCTCATTCCATAAGCAAATGCAATGATTGGGGTGATCGCATCTCGCAGACCAAATGCAAGGAACAGAACAAACTGCTGTACCTTATAGAACAGGCCATAGGCTGTCTGTGCCGACGGATTAAACTTCAGGATCAGGTTCATTACATAAACCATAATAGACATCAGAGCCTGTGCAATGATTGCCGGAAGTCCGATTGCATAAATTTCCTTGATGATTCCGCCATCTGGTTTCATGTATTTCGCCCCATGCTCAAATTCCTTATTCAGTTTCATATGAAAGATAAGTAATAATACTGCGGATGCTACCTGGCCAATTACAGTTGCATAGGCTGCTCCTTTTACTCCCATTTCAGGACAGGGTCCAATGCCATAGATCATGATCGGATCAAGGATGATATTTACAACTGCTCCAACCACCTGTCCGATTGTAGAATAAAGCGAACG
>CAKRNX010000284.1 GCA_934371475.1 uncultured Lachnospiraceae bacterium | reverse complement strand
GCGTTACCGTCTCCTGTCCCTTCAGTCTGCCCTGCCGTTCTCTCTCCTCTTTTTCACGGCATATCCGTTCTCCGGCTTCTTTCAACACTGCCTCGTCCGGATCCAGCCATAATATCCCGCTGCCGCCGTCCATCACAGCCATCCTCCCCTGCCAGTCCGGATGTACCTCCACGCCTACAAGTGCCGGGATCTCCATACTGCGGGCCAGTATCGCTGTATGAGAATTGGCCGACCCGTTCCGGATTACAAATCCAAGGATCTTTGAACGGTCCATCTGCACAGTCTGACTCGGAGTCAGATCCCATGCTGCCACAATCACCGGCTCGTCCGGCATTGCGAAACCGCCGGTCTCTCCTTGCAGCACTGATACCAGTCTCCGGGAAATGTCCCTCACGTCTGCGGCTCTCTCTTTCATATATTCATCATCCATAGCCTCAAATATCTCTGCAAAATGTTCTCCCGCTTTTTCTGCTGCGTACTCTGCCGTAGCCTGATTTACCCGAATCATGCGATATACCATATCCACATAATCCGCATCCTCAATCATCATCTGATGTACTTCAAAAACAGCTGCCGCTTCTTCTCCGGCCTGCTGCTTTGCCTTCTCGCAGATCTGCTCCAGCTGCTGTATCGCTTCCCTTGACGCCTTCTCAAACCGGAGGATCTCTTCCTCTGCTCCTCTGGCAGATATCTGCGAGATCTGCACCTTGCTGTTTTCATAAAAGTAAATCTTTCCCGTCACGGTTCCCGGAAAGACCTGTTTCCCTCTATATTTTTCCATCGGTTAAAAATTCTCCTCAAAAAACTGTCTGATCTGGCTCTGCGCCTCCTCTGGCTCCACCAGAATCCGAATTGTATCCTGCGCCCTGATCCCGAGTGCCATAACTCCCATCACACCGGAAGCATCCGCACAGCGTTCCCCCTTGCATACCGTTACCCTGCATCCCAGTTCTTTTATCTTTTTTACCAGGGCTGCCGCCGGCCTTGCGTGGATCCCTGCCGGATCTGTAATCCTGTACTCAAATTCTGCCATCTTTTTTCTCCTTTTATTATACTACAAACTGTTTGCGCAAAAAAGCTTCTCATTTAGTATAACCAGAATATTAAAAACTATAAAAATCACAATTTTTCTATGACAAAAACAGGCTGTTTCAAAACATCCGCGCCGAAGCGGTTCATGTCCTGAAACAGCCTGTTTGTTCCGTTCCTGTTTACCCTAATTTTTCTGTCGGATCAGACGGCCCCTTTCCGTCCTCTCTCCCATATTTCTTATTATACTCCTCTATTACCTGTTCCATCAGTCTGCTGTCTGTCGGATACAGCCACGCTTTTCCGCCCACCTGCTGATATTTTTCACTGCCCCTCCCCAGAAGCAGGATCAGCGTGTGTTCTTCATATTTGGCCGCAATCTCCATAGCCAGTCTGACTGCTTCCCGTCTGTCCGTGATGCACTGCACCGGACATCCGGTCATATCCACGTAACCGCGAACCTCTTTTGCGATATGTTCCTGACACTCCATTCCCGGATCATCGGAAGTAATCACCACCTGATCCGAAAACAGCCCCGCAATGACGCCAAGCTCCCGACGCCGGTTCAGAGCTTTTCCGCCCGGACAGCCAAACACTGTGA
>CAKRNX010000283.1 GCA_934371475.1 uncultured Lachnospiraceae bacterium | reverse complement strand
TCCGTATACTGTTCCATAAATGAACGGATTGGCTTCAGATTTTCAGAACATTCCGCATACAGGCTAAGAAGCTGGCTTACTTTTCCTTCCTGCTCTCCCAGAAGCTTCCTGCTTTCTTCCACATAGACTTCCGTCATACAGTTCAGATCCGTAAAAAACGGATTTTTCATCCAGTTCATCAGTTCTCCGGAAGATATCTCCAGATCATCTAATGCCTCTTCACAGATTTCTTTCAGATTTTCATTTTGTGACTGCGCATATTTATACAGATAACTGTCGATCTGTTCAAAACTGTTTACCATGGCAAAAAACTGCCGCTGGATCTGTGTCAGCTCATCTTCCTGTTTTCTTACGTACCTGCTCCCACCCCAGAAAAATGCGCAAAAAACAAGAAAAATGGAGGATAACAGAATACCAAGGCACATGATTTTCTTATTAAGAGAAAAAAATTTCTTCTTACTTCTCATTTTTTCTGTTCTCCAGGTCTTCCTTTCTTACAGGAATACAGGAAAAACTGACATTCTCTCCGCTTTCCTTTTTCCGGTTGGCTGCAAGCTCCATCAGGGCCTGCGCACAGGATTTTCCAACGCTGTCGATATCCTGTAAAAAAGTGACGTCCAAAGACCCTTCCATCAGGTCTTTCTCCATGCGCTGATTACTGTCATAAGCGATCACGGTAAGCTGATCTTCCATACCGCGCTCGCCCGCCACGTCGGCGGCAGCCTGTCCGGAAACTGCTTCCGCGCAATAAAGCACCGTAAGATCCGGATTTTCATCCAGCATCTTCTCAATCTCCGTAATCGCTGTGAGAGAATCATAGCTTGTCTCACAATAAGCGGTAACCGCAAGGTTTCTTTCCTTCATCTCCGCCTCAAAACCTTTCAGGCGCGCCCCGACACTGCAAAGGCTGGTGCCAAACGAAGGTGCAAGGACTGCCACCGCTGTGCTCTCTTCCCAGTTTTCAGCCACAAGGTCAGCAGCCTGTACGCCGGCCTGATAGTTATCTGTCCCAATATAAGCATACCGTCCTGTTTCTTCGACATCCCCGTCCACAAGGATCAGACGAATTCCGTGTTCCGCCAGGATCTCATAATTCTCCATTGCTTTCTCGGAATTTATGCCATAATACAGCACCACATCCATCTTCATATTGACTGCGGCCTGCATAAGCTCGGACATCTCCATATTCTCTATCCTGTACGCACTCAGCGCCACATCTTCCGTATCGCCGAGATTATCTTCAATACTGTCCGCAATCTGATGCATAATATTAATATCCTGCACCCATATCTGTGACTCATAAAAAATCACGGCACGCAGCGGATCTTCTGCAGCTTCTACATATTCCCCACAGATCACTGCTCCAAGAACGGCCGCTGTCAAAATACCCCCATGATAACATTTAAATCGATTACTGTTCAAAAAATCACCTCAAAAATTGTTCCGCCTGCAGGGTTTGACTTAATGGTAATGCTGCCATCATGCACTCTCACAATTTCATGAACCAGGGCAAGGCCAAGCCCCACACCGCCAAGTTCCCGGCTTCTGGATTTATCCACACGAAAGAATGGTTCAAATACACGCTCCCTGAGTTCTTTCGGAATTCCGCTTCCTGTATCCTCTACCGACAGATAAATATATTTGTGCTCCTTATATGCG
>CAKRNX010000282.1 GCA_934371475.1 uncultured Lachnospiraceae bacterium | reverse complement strand
GTTACGCATTATCGTGTTTTAAAAAATTACCGGGATTTTACTTATATTGAATGTGAGCTGGAGACCGGACGTACACATCAGATCCGCGTGCATATGGCCAGCATAAACCATCCCCTTTTGGGAGATAAAGTATACGGACCGGAAAAATGCCCGTATAAATTTTTACAGGGACAGACCCTGCATGCCAGAACGCTTGGATTTCGTCATCCGCGGACAGGGAAATATCTGGAATTTCAGGCTCCTATGCCGGAATATTTTGAAAAATTACTTCAAATTTTACCTGAAAAATAATTCTAAATAGTAAAGATAATTTATTCAAAACAGCATGATTTGTCAGAATACAAATTGCAAATTTAAAACATTTACCTTATAATAATATAAAATGATTGTTTAAATTGAAAAGTTAAGGAGCGTGATCAAATGGCTGGAAAAACAAATACAATTATCACGATTGGAAGACAATATGGAAGTGGAGGACGTGAAATCGGAGCCAAACTGGCAGATTATTTTGGTATTGAGTATTACGATAAGGAAATGTTGGCAGTCGCCGCAAAAGAAAGCGGGATCTGCGAAGAACTGTTTGAGACGCATGATGAAAAACCAACCAACAGTTTTTTGTACTCGCTGGTGATGGATACATATTCTATGGGGTGTTCCGGAAACGTTTTCTCGGATATGCCGATCAACCATAAGATTTTTCTTGCTCAGTTTGGTGCGATCCAGAAAATCGCCGATAAAGGTCCGTGCGTTCTGGTAGGACGTTGCGCGGATTATGCACTGGAGAATTATGAGAATGTGCTGAACATTTTCATATATGCAGATTTGGATTCCAGGGTAAGACGTATCGCCCGTATCCATGACCTGACAGACACAAAAGCAAAAGATATCATCATAAAAACAGACAAAAAAAGAGCACATTATTATAATTATTATACCAATAAGAAATGGTCTGATGCAGGCAGCTATGATCTCTGCCTTTGCAGTTCAACGATGGGGATCGAAGGAACTGTCCAGGCGATCATCGACTATGTAAAATTAAAAGAGACCGTAAAAAGACAGCGTTTGTAAAATAACGTTTGTAAAAATAATATTTATAAAATATTACTTCGTTATCAAATAAATAGCCGGAAGAACAAAACGGAATAAAAAACAGAAAAACGGAAGAGAAAGCAGAGGATAAGACATCATGAGATTTGTAATACAGCGTGTACAGCAGGCTTCTGTAGCAGTAGACGGGAAAACGATAGGGGAAATCCAGAAAGGATTTATGACATTGATCGGGATTTCAAAAGACGATACCACCGAGACAGCGGATAAAATGATCCGAAAAATGACGGCAATGCGTATTTTTGAAGATGAAAACGGAAAGACAAATCTGGCATTGGCTGATGTAGGAGGCAGCCTGCTTTTGATCTCCCAGTTTACCCTTTATGCAAATTGTAAAAAAGGAAATCGTCCCAGCTTTATTGATGCAGGGGATCCGGATGAAGCAGAACGGCTGTATGAATATATCATTGAAGCGTGCAAAAAAACGATTCCGATCGTAGAAAAAGGTGAATTTGGAGCGGATATGAAAGTCAGCTTGATCAACGACGGACCCTTTACGATCCTTTTGGATTCAGATACACTTTAAAATGAATATGTACACAGATCAGCTTTCTAT
>CAKRNX010000281.1 GCA_934371475.1 uncultured Lachnospiraceae bacterium | reverse complement strand
GATCGGAGAGGTCCACAAGGAAACGGCAAAGAAGAATAAGATCCTGATTACGACATTGACGAAGCGGATGGCGGAGGATCTGACGGATTATATGCGGGAAGTCGGAATCCGTGTGAAGTATCTGCATTCAGATGTGGATACATTGGAGCGGACGGAGATCATCCGGAACATGCGCCTGGACCTGTTTGATGTTTTGGTAGGAATTAACCTCCTGAGGGAGGGACTGGATATACCGGAGATTACACTGGTGGCAATTTTGGATGCGGATAAAGAAGGGTTCCTGCGATCAGCAACTTCATTGATCCAGACGATCGGACGTGCTGCAAGAAACGCAGAAGGACGTGTGATCATGTATGCAGATACCATTACGGAGTCCATGCAGATCGCAATGGAAGAGACGGGACGACGCCGGGAAATCCAGGAGGCATACAATGAAAAGCACGGAATTATCCCGAAGACCATAGAAAAATCAGTCAGGGATCTGATCACGATCTCCCAGAAAGCGGATCCGGATCAGATGAAACTGGAAAAAGATCTGGAATCTATGAGCAGAAAAGAACTGGAAAAATTGGCGCAGAAGCTGACGAAGCAGATGAAAAAAGCTGCGGCAGAGCTGGATTTTGAGACAGCAGCTCAGGTGCGCGATCAGTTGATGGAAGTGCGCAAAATGTTGAATGATTTTTGACAGACAGAATAGACAGGATAGATAGGATACAGAAACGGAGATACAGCATGGGAAAAAAGATGGATGTCAGACAGTATATCAGAATCCGTGGAGCGAATGAAAATAATCTGAAAAATATTGATGTAGATATTCCGAGAAATGAGCTGGTGGTGTTGACTGGACTCAGCGGATCCGGAAAGTCTTCGCTGGCTTTTGATACTATTTACGCAGAGGGGCAGAGACGCTATATGGAGTCGCTGTCTTCTTATGCGAGACAATTCCTCGGGCAGATGGAAAAACCGAATGTGGAAAGTATCGAGGGACTTTCCCCGGCAATTTCCATTGATCAGAAGTCTACCAATCACAATCCGAGATCGACGGTGGGAACGGTGACGGAGATTTATGATTATCTTCGTCTTCTTTATGCCAGGATCGGGATCCCGCATTGCCCGAAATGCGGGAAGGAGATTATGCGGCAGTCGGTAGACCAGATGGTAGACCAAATCATGAATCTGCCGGAAAAGACCAAGATCCAGCTGCTGGCGCCGGTGGTAAGAGGAAGAAAAGGAACACATACAAAAGTGTTGGAACGGGCGAAACGAAGCGGATACGTCCGTGTGCGGATCGACGGAAACGGCTATGAATTGTCTGAGGATATTCAGCTGGATAAAAACATAAAACATACGGTGGAGATCGTGGTCGATCGCCTGGTTGTAAAGCCGGGGATCGAAAGAAGACTTACGGATTCGGTGGAAAATGTGCTGTCCTTGGCAGAGGGGCTTCTTGTGGTGGATGTGATCGGAGGAGAGCCGCTGAACTTCAGTCAGAGTTTCTCCTGTCCGGACTGCGGGATCAGCATGGAAGAGATCGAACCCAGAAGTTTTTCTTTCAACAATCCGTTTGGTGCTTGTCCGGTTTGTTACGGACTTGGATACAAAATGGAGTTTGATGAAGAATTGATGATACCAGATCCTGAGTTAAGCATTAATGAAGGCGCGATTGCTGTGCTGGGC
>CAKRNX010000280.1 GCA_934371475.1 uncultured Lachnospiraceae bacterium | reverse complement strand
TAGTCAATTAATGCACATTACGACAGTCGACTATTCGATTAAACGGCAAGCAGAAAACTCATTTATCTATCTATACAATCAATTGAATCGAAATCAATTACAGGCAAAAAAAATGAGCGTGCAATTAGTCGAAAGAAAAACAGTTCCATTGAAGTAAAAACTGAGAAAAAATAGCTGTTCTATAGAAATTTTACTGATTATTTATAGGGATAAATGAAAATTTCATTGATTTTCAAAACTTTATACTATATTTCATGAAAAAAATTTGTTATAATTATAAAAATACTTAATGATCAGGATATCAGGAAAGGAATAGTGTCTATGAAAATAGCAATCGTAACAGGGGCGTCAAGCGGGCTTGGCAGTGAGTTTGTCAGACAGATCAGGAAACAGGAAAAACTAGATGAAATATGGGTGGTCGCGCGTAGAAAAGAACGCCTGATGGCATTAGAAAAAGAACTTCGGACACATCTTAGGATCATTACCGGGGATCTGACAAAGGCGGAGACACTGCGTGAAATAGAGGCGATGCTCTGGAAAGAAAAACCGGATGTACGCATCTTGATCAATGCGGCGGGATACGGAAAGATCGGATCCTGGCGGGATATCAAAAGAGTGGATGTGGATGGCATGATCGACTTAAATTGTAAAGCAGCCGTTGCCATGACACAGATCACACTGCCTTTTATGAAACGCGGTGCGCGTGTTTTGCAGATCTGTTCGACCGCGGCATTTCAGCCGTTCCCATATCTGAGTGTTTATGCGGCAACGAAAGCATTTTTATATCGTTACAGCAGGGCGCTGCGCGTGGAACTTTACGGTACGGGAATCCGTGTGACCGCTGTCTGTCCTTACTGGATCAAGGACACCGAGTTCATCGGGCGGGCAAAGAAGAGCAGTGACAGTTCTTATATTCACAGTTTTCCGCTTGCTTCCCGACAGAAAAATGTGGCGCGCCATGCACTGCTGGATGCAAAACTTGGGCTGGCAGTATCCACACCGGGTATCGTATGTACCCTGCACCGGGCAGCAGCAAAGATTGTCCCGGCAGATCTGATGAGGGGGGCGTGGGCTTTGATACGGAGAGTATAAAAACCTCTTGACAAATTCATACACCGGTACTATCATAAACATATGAACAGATAAGAATATGTTCAAATAATAATGTGAAAGACCGGAGGTGTAAGATTTGGCAATAGACGATGTACCGTGCTGTGAGGCATATGAAGTCCATGAAGATAAGATCAGAGCGGCAAATGAACAGATGCCGGACGAAGATGAATTATATGATCTCGCCGAGCTGTTCAAGGTATTTGGGGATTCTACAAGGATCCGGATCCTGTTCGTGCTGTTTCAGTCGGAGATGTGTGTATGCGATCTGGCACAGTCACTGAATATGAACCAGTCGGCGATTTCCCACCAGCTGCGTGTGTTAAAGCAGGCAAAGCTGATTAAAAGCAGACGGGAAGGCAAATCTGTATTTTACTCGCTTGATGACTCTCATGTGCGAATGATTTTAAGCATGGGTATGGAACATGCAAAAGAACAAATATTATAATAAAAAGTAGAAAGGTGGAAAAAGTTATGAAAAAGAAATTTAAGTTACAGGATTTAGATTGTGCAAACTGCGCAGCAAAAATGGAGGATGCAATTAAGAAGATTGACGGTGTACAGGATGCA
>CAKRNX010000279.1 GCA_934371475.1 uncultured Lachnospiraceae bacterium | reverse complement strand
AGAAAATTGCGTCCTGTGAAACAAAAAGCCTCCGGGACACGGTAATTACAAAGACTGATTTTAAAAGAATAGAAATGAGGAGCAGAAAATGAAATTTATTGAAACATTCCATGAAGGAGACAGAATTGGAGATGTCTATCTGTGTAAATACAGACAATCTGCAGTGGCGAAAAACGGAAAGGCTTATGAAAATGTAGTGCTGCAGGACCGCACAGGGACGATTGACGCCAAGATCTGGGATCCCAATTCTTCCGGCATCAATGAATTTGAGGCTATGGACTATGTGGATGTGACAGGAGAGGTGACGAGCTTTCAGGGAGCGCTGCAGCTGAATATCAAGCGTGTGCGCAAGGCAGAATCCGGTGAGTATGAACCGGCAGATTATCTTCCGGTGAGCGAGAGAAATCTTGACGAGATGTACCGTGAGATGATGGATCTGCTTGGGCAGGTGCAGAATCCCTGGTTAAAACAGCTGACGGATAAATATTTCGGGGAAGAAAAGTTTGAAAAAGCATTTAAAAATCATTCGGCGGCAAAGACGGTACATCACAGCTTTGTGGGCGGGTTGCTGGAACATACGCTGAATGTGGTGAAAATGTGTGATTATTTTGTACAGCAGTACCCGTATCTGAACAGAGATCTGCTGCTGACAGCCGCTGCATTTCATGATGTGGGAAAATTAAAGGAAATTTCTAATTTTCCTGAGAATGATTACACAGACGATGGTCAGCTGCTGGGACATATCGTGATGGGCAGCGAGCTGGTGGGATACGGATGCCGCAGTATCAAGGGCTTCCCCAAGAAGCTGGCTTCCGAGCTGCAGCACTGTATTCTGGCGCATCACGGCGAGCTGGAGTACGGTTCCCCGAAGAAACCGGCGCTGCCGGAGGCGATGGCGCTGAACCTGGCAGACAATGCGGACGCCAAGCTGGAAACTATGAAGGAGCTGCTGAAAGGGGCGCAGCCTGATGGACAGTGGCTGGGATATAACCGCCTGTTTGAGTCAAATATTCGCAGAAGTTCTGTTTTCTAAAAGTGTGGTTGGAAAATTATTTCCGCAGTCTGCAAGCTTCACTTGCGGTGAACACCTGAAAAAGATTTGAAGGATATGAGAAAGAGACGGAAGGCATGAAAAAAGACGATATCGTGAGAATGAAAATAAAGGATATCAGCAGCGAAGGACTGGGGATCGGTCATGCGGACGGAATCGCCGTATTTGTCAAAGATACTGTGATCGGGGATGAGATTGAGACCAAGATCATCAAGATGAAAAAGACATATGGATTTGGTCGCCTGACGGAACTGCTGACGCCAAGCCCGGAGCGGACGCTGACGCGCTGCCCGGTGGCGCGCCAGTGCGGCGGATGCCAGATCCAGGCTATGAGTTATGAGGCGCAGCTGCAGTTTAAACAGCAGAAAGTGCGGAATAATCTGAGCCGCCTGGGAGGCTTCTCGGAGGAACTGCTGGATCAGGTCATGGAACCGGTGATGGGGATGGAAGATCCCTGGCGCTACAGGAATAAGGCACAGTTTCCGGTGGGAACGGACCGGGACGGCAAGCTGATTGCCGGCTTTTATGCCGGAAGAACACACCGTATTATCGATAATCATGACTGTGTGCTGGGCGTGGAGCAAAATCAGCAGATCCTGGAACTTGTGCTGGCACATATGAGAAAACACCATATTCCGGCGTACAATGA
>CAKRNX010000278.1 GCA_934371475.1 uncultured Lachnospiraceae bacterium | reverse complement strand
CATATGCACTCTTTGTCGGAAGATCTTCTCGGACTAAATACCCTGCTCCATCTTCCTCCGCTATATATTTCCCGGTTTCTTCTTCAAAAGCATCTTTTCCCAAGAGTTTGCTGCTTTCCGCATATACAGTAACTATGTGTGAACCTTCATCCGGTACTGCATAAGGAGGAATTAAAAACATATAAATCCCCCCCAGCAACACCGTTATCACCACAAAAGCAGTTTCCAAAGAAACCTTTCGTATTGATACCATTACCGTCACTATAACAGATGCTGCCGCCAAAAAAAGTAACAGATAAAAGACATATATCAGTGCATGACAATCCCCATTAAGTAAGCGAATAGAATATCCTGTTTGCGATTTTTCTTCATTATCCATTTGAAGATTGCTTTCCAACAATGGATAAGTGAGCTTCTTTTTTTCAAGGGAAACAACTCCACTTTCCTTATTTTCCACAACAACTTCTATCGCATAAACATCATCTCTATCAATTTCACATGGTTCATCGAAGTAGAAATCCAAAAATCCCTTAAAAGCTTTTTCAGGATAAAATTCCCAGCTTTTTATCAGTTGATCTTTCGTTTTATTCAAAAATCGCACGCTCAGACATGTCTGGGAATTTAAATTTTCACAGCTAAATTTTACTGAAACTCCCGTCAAAGAATCACTTGGAATTTTAAGTTCTTGTATTGCACATTCACTACTCTCGAGAAAATAATTTTCTTGTACCTGATCTTCTGCTGTATAAATACTCCATGGCTGCCTCATCGCTTGGCGCCATTCTTTTCTGTAAGAAATCAACATTGATATAGAAAACAAAAGCAAAATCGTAACTGCTAAAAATAGAAGCCTTTTGTTTTCTTTTATCATTTTTTGTATCTTTTTCATATATGCATTCCATTAAGCAAAATTAAATTTTTAATTCTTTTATACCTGACCATTTCTGATCTTTTTCAGATATGGTCAGTTCCATATCTTCCGGAATCGGCCAATCTATCCCAATGTCCGGATCGTTCCATGCCAGGCCGCCCTCATCATTAGGATGATAAAAATCTGTACACTTATATGCAAACTCTGCAGAATCAGACAAAACCACAAATCCGTGGGCAAAGTTTTTCGGAATGAAAAACTGCTTTTTGTTTTCAGCAGAAAGGATCACTCCAAACCATTTTCCGTAGGTCTCTGAACCTTCTCTCAGATCCACCGCCACATCAAACACTTCTCCGCTTACCACACGCACCAGCTTGTCCTGCGGATAATTGATCTGAAAATGCAGGCCGCGCAGTACGCCTTTTTTAGAGCTGGACTGATTATCCTGCACAAACTGCACATCGATCCCTGCTTCTTTAAAATCATTATAATTGTAAGTTTCCATGAAGTATCCGCGTTCATCTCCGTGAACGGTCGGCTCAATCACTTTCAATCCTTTGATCTCGCAATCTGTCACTTTTATCTGTCCCATCGTATTCAACCCCTATTCGATATATTTTCCTTCCAGTACATCCATCAGATAACGTCCGTACTGATTTTTCTGGTACAATGTGCAGGCCTCCTGCAGTTTTTCTTTGTCGATCCATCCATTATTATAAGCAATCTCTTCCAGGCAGGCAATCTTACGGTTCTGATGCGTCTCTACCGTTTTTACAAAATTGGTAGCATCTACCAAAGATTCGTGTGTTCCGGTATCCAGCCAGGTAAAGCCCTGTCCCAGAAG
>CAKRNX010000277.1 GCA_934371475.1 uncultured Lachnospiraceae bacterium | reverse complement strand
AGATAAATGCTGCGGAATATTGCCAGATTGCTGGCCCCATCAATTGTAGCTGCCTCCTGCAATGCTACCGGAACTGCATCAAATGCATTTTTCATCATATAAACGCAAAAAGGCGTCTGGAATGTTGCGTAAATCAGAACCATACCTGCCTGAGTCCCTAAAAGATGAAGCGCCGAGAGCTGATTATACAGAGGCACCATCAAGGCCTGTACCGGCACCATAATCGTGAACAGCGTCATCGTCATCCAGATCTTTGAGCCCCATATTTTCAGTTTTGAAAATGCAAAGCCCGCCAGAATTGAAATCAAAGTCACAACTGCCATACTAATCAATGAAACCAGAATTGAATTTTTCAAGTATGTAAAAAAGATTCCATCCTTGTATTCAAATAAGATCTTATAATTTACACTGGTAAATATTTTTGGAAACAGCGTAATTCCACCGTATATTTCGTTATCAGTCTTTACCGAAGTCACAAATGCCCAGTAAATCGGCAACAGCCATACAATTCCCAAAATAACATTCAGTACGATCACAATGATCTTCTTGTTTTTATGTTTCATATTCCCGCCCCCTCTTTACTTTGTCGAATCCTTCATGACCGCAAACTGGAAATAGCTCAGCGCAGCGAGAATGATCAATAAAATCATAGACATCGCAGCTCCATATCCAAATTTGTAATGTCCAAAAGAGGTTTCATAAATATAATAAACTGCTGTCTGCGTTTTAGAGGATGGCCCTCCTGCTGTCATGATCTTAAACTGCTCAAAAGCCAGAACAGATCCAATAACAGAAATAACCAGAGATAATCCGATGGTTGGTCGGATGATTGGTATCGTGATCCGGAAAAAGCGCTGGATCGCATTGGCTCCGTCAATACTTGATGCCTCATAAATATCATCCCCAATTGACTGAAATGCTCCAAGCAGCATCAGCATACTGAAGCCTGACATCTTCCACGTGACCATAATACAGACCGCCGGAAGCGAGGTAGATGGCATATGCATCCACGCAATTGGTGAATCTATGATTCCAAAATTCATAAGCAAATGGTTCAGCACACCATACAGTTCATTGTAGATCCAGAGCCAGATATCCGCACTGGCTGTCATAGAAATAACAACCGGCAAAAAGTAAATCGTCCTGAAAATTCCAACTCCTTTAAAGCTCTGATTAACCAGTATTGCCATAATAAATGCAACAATAAATAGCAATGGTGTAACGATAATTCCATACTGAAACGTAAATTTCAAAGAATGCAGAAATTTCGGATCCTGAAATGCCTTTGCATAGTTTGCCAGTCCGATAAACAGCTTGTTTCCTAACAGTTTCCAGTCAAACAAAGACATATAAAGTGACTTTACAAATGGAATTACAAAAAAGGTAATATTTACAATCAGCAATGGCAAAATAAACGCCATATTAAACAGCCGTTTTCTTATATATCTGGCACGCTTTGTTTTCATAATCTTGATACTCCTTCTTTTCCAACGACAATAGTAAGAAAGGAAAAAGCGGGTGATTTCTCATCCCGCTTTCACTCCTCTTTCTATCTCTGAATGTGCTCTGAATGAAACGATTATTCTGCCAAAATGTCATCGATTTCTGCCTTTGCGTCCTTCATTGCTTCTTCCGGAGTCTTCTCCTGATTCAGTGCATACTGTACCGCATCCAACCACGGAGTATACATTTCGTTATATTTCAGGCTATACGGTGCTTTGCCGACTTCCAGTGCCTGACGCAATACATCATAC
>CAKRNX010000276.1 GCA_934371475.1 uncultured Lachnospiraceae bacterium | reverse complement strand
AGTCAAGGATGAAAGTCCCTGATCCGCCCTGGCAGTGGAAATATTTATTCCACAGGGGCGTAGCCAAGGCTGACTTTGATATCCTGACTGTAATTTCCGAAGGATTTTCCGAAAATCGTAAGCCCGCCGACGTGCTTGGCATCGTCCTCCACGGCGAGGCGGAAACGGATGTTACTGCGGCAGTTGAGATGGAAATCATCGATTTTGACGTCAGATATTTTGAGACCGTCGATATAGGTACCTTTTTGATTGATGACAAGTTGTTTTAGCAATCCGTACTGGTTCCAGTTTGAATACCACCAGTCCGGTGTCAACAGACCCTTCACATCGCCAAAATCGCCGGGAGAGGTCCAGTCACCGATATGAATATCATTTAAGTAAAAACTGATATCGGAAGGCCAGTCATTGTTGGTGCCTGGTGCTTCGGAACTAAGTTCTGCGGAAATTGTGATCTGTGTGATTTTTTTGGAAGCCGGAATAAAATTTGGAATGGCATATTCAACATAACCGCGTGTAAACCATAGAATATCAGCGTTATAGCGGTCTGGATGTTCAAAATACCGCGGATCATCCACTTCACCGATCAGGGCATCTGCAGAGGCAAGTCCGCAGGTCGGACAGATCTGGTAATTTGTATAGTGTCCGACTTTTATTTCTGTATGATAAACATTCTCGATTTCGGCAGGCTTTTCTAAATCGATCAGGATCTTATCCAGGTGGATGGAACAGATTTTCTGGTTGCCGTGAACAGCAGATTCACTGGATGTTGTGATCAGTCCGCAGTTTTCAAGTTTTTTGATATGGCTGGTTAAGGCACCGTTTGTAATATTTAAACGGGAGGCAAGTTCATTCATGCTCATATTGTCGTTTTCCAGCAAAATATTTAAAATTTCAATTCTCACATCAGAACCGAGTGCCTTAAAAAGTTCTAACCCTTCATTCAACGAGGTGATGTGTAACAAGGAAATCCTCTCCTTTCAAAATCTGTAAAAATCACAGAATGACACGTTCTAAACTGTAATCATTGCCTGAAAGTGTCAGGATTGCAAGACTTTTCGAATCTCCACGTCCGTCGCTGGCACTGCCCGGATTAATATAAACTTTATTGAAACGTTCATAAAATGTATAGTGATGAGTATGACCAAAGATAAGAAAATCAGCATCTGTCAGGTCAAATGGAAGATCAAACTGATTATGAACCAGAAAAAAAGTCTTGCCGCCAATGCGAAACTGCAAAAATGCAGGAAGATTTTTTGACCAGTCACCGCGGTCATTGTTGCCCCGGACCATATAAAGCGGAATGCCAAAATTCCGGAAACATTCATAATTTTTCTGTGTACAGAAATCACCTGCATGGATCAGATAATCGCAGCCATCTAAATGACGGTGCCACTCTTCACGGAAAATGCCATGTGTATCAGAAATAATGCCAATTTTCATAAAATCTCCATTCTTGTGCTGCCTTTTGCACAAATATCCCCCATTAAGTAAAAAAGCAATTAGGTAAATTATATAGGAAAAAAGTATGGAAGTCTAGGAAAAAGAGAAAATATTCATAAAAACACTTTTTTATTTTAAAGTACTGTAGTATACTGTTCGAGGGATCAATTAGTTAAATTTTTAACGGGAGAGGGAAGATGGAAAGCTCAGTATTGGAGGAAAAAGTTTTTCATAAGGTTATGAAAAATATACCGTTTGGTCTTGTTGTGAGCAGTGAGGGAAGAGAGCGTAGAGTATACTATGTGAATCCGATGGCGTACCGCATGCT
>CAKRNX010000275.1 GCA_934371475.1 uncultured Lachnospiraceae bacterium | reverse complement strand
CAATGGTAAGAAGCTGCCTGATAATGGAAGATGTAATATATGGTGTGATGTTCAATGCAAAGATTGACATCCGTTCAAAGGATCCGCCGGTGAAAGCAGAGAAGAAATTGAACGCACCGTTGGACTGCTGACTTGCAAACCAGTTGCTGAAATAATCTCTGTTAACACCGGGGACAGGAAGCTGTGAACCAAGCCTGACAACCACCAGCATCATAAAGGTATAGAAGAGTTTTTTTCTGATATCTTTAATTTTGAATGCATTGCGCAGTGTCTCTAACATTAGATCACCTCTGCTTTTCCACCAAGCTCCTCGATTTTAGCCTTTGCGCTCTCACTGTAAGCGTTTACTTTGACATTCAGTTTCTTGGTCAGGGTACCGTTGCCAAGAATCTTCACACCATCTTTAGCTGATTTGATGATGCCGTTCTCCAGCAGGGCATCTACGGTTACTTCAGCGCCGTCTTCGAAGCACTCCAGTGCACCAAGATTGATCGCCTCGATCTCCAGACGATTCATGTTCTTGAAGCCTCTCTTCGGAAGTCTTCTGTATAAAGGCATCTGTCCACCTTCGAAGCCAATTCTCGGTGCTCCGGAACGTGCTTTCTGACCCTTATGTCCTTTACCTGCGGTCTTGCCATTTCCTGAACCATGGCCACGTCCTCTTCTGAAGTTATCACTCTGTACAGAACCTGCTGCAGGGCTTAAATTTGATAAATCCATCATGACACCTCCTTATCTGTAATAATAATTAGATTTCTTCAACTTTCACTAAATGCTGTACCTGTGCAATCATACCTCTGACAGCTGCATTGTCCGGCAGTTCAACAGTCTTGTTGACTTTCTTCAGACCAAGAGCTGCTACGGTTGCGCGATGCTTCGGGATTGCACCGATCGTAGATTTTACTAATGTGATCTTTAACTTATCTGCCATTTTCAATTCCTCCTTAACCCAGAATCTCTTCAACAGATTTTCCGCGAAGTCTTGCAACTTCTTCCGGGCTCTTCATCTGCTTCAGAGCTTCCATAGTTGCCAGAACAACATTCTGTTTGTTGTTGGAGCCTAAGGATTTGGTACGGATATTCTTGATGCCGGCCATCTCAAGCACAATACGTGCCGGACCGCCTGCGATGATACCGGTACCTTCCGGAGCCTTCTTCAGCAGTACAGAAGCGCCGCCGAATTTTCCGATGAAGTCATGGGGAACACTGGCGTATTCGTCCATTGCCACATTGATCAGCTTCTTTGTAGCATCCTCTTTACCTTTACGGATTGCTTCCGGGATTTCTACAGCTTTTCCAAGGCCTACACCAACGTGTCCATTGCCATCGCCAACTACCACCAGAGCCGTAAAGCGCATGTTACGTCCACCTTTAACGGTTTTAGATACACGCTTGATGCAGACTACTTTATCATTTAATTCGAACTGACTAGGATCGATGATCTCGTGTCTCATGTGTCTTTTTCCTTCCTTTCCTAGAATTCCAGACCAGCTTCTCTGGCTGCATCTGCTAATGCTTTGATTTTACCCTGATAGATAAAACCTCCACGGTCAAAGACAACAGTGGTGATACCCTTTTCCAAAGCTTTCTTAGCGATAACGGTTCCTAAATATGCTGCTGCGTCAACATTGTTCGTCTTTTCCAGTTCAGCCTTTACATCCTTCTGCAGGGTGCTGGCAGATACCAGAGTATGTCCGACGGTGTCATCAATAATCTGAGCATACATATGATTATTACTTCTAAACACAGCTAAACGCGGTCTTTCAGCGGTGCCGCTGAAGCGGTTACGAATT
>CAKRNX010000274.1 GCA_934371475.1 uncultured Lachnospiraceae bacterium | reverse complement strand
CAAACTCAACTTTTACGTTGATATGTCCGTCTGGCTTTTTGTGGGAAAGCAGTACTACCGTCTCCACATGCACCGTTCCCGGAAACAGATCCACTGCGCAGGCACGCTCTACACGGTATCCTCTAGCCTGAAGGAGCTCCAGATCTCTTACAAGGCTTGTGGGTTTGCAGGAAATATAAACCATACGATCTACCTGGAAATTACAGATTTTTTCCAGTGCTTTGGGGTGAATTCCGTCTCTTGGCGGATCCAGCACAATCAGATCCGGCTTTTCTTCCAGGCTGTCAATCACTTTCAGCACATCTCCCGCCAGAAAACTGCAGTTATTCAGTCCGTTCCTCGACGCATTTTCTTTCGCCGCTTCTACTGCCTCTTCTACAATCTCCACACCCGTGACATGTCTGGCTACTGGTGCCAGTACCTGCGCAATGGTTCCGGTACCGCTGTACAGGTCAAAAATCACCTTGTCTCTGGTTTCTCCAATATAAGAGCGGGCTGTCTCATACAGTACCTCTGCTCCCAGGGAATTGGTCTGGAAGAAACTGAATGGAGAAATTTTAAATTTGAGTCCCAGCAGTTCCTCATAAAAACAGTCCTGTCCATATAGGATCTCTGTCTTATCATTCTGCACGACATCCGCCACACTATCATTTATGGTATGAAGGATCCCCACAATGTTTCCCTGTAAAGACAGCTCCTGAAGCTTCCGAACCATCAGAGGCAGATGCTCTGCCTCCCACCCGGCTTCTGCCTGGCTGCTGGTAATCAGATCAATAAGAATCTCCTCTGTCTTTGCCGCTTTCCGCACGAGCAGATGCCGGAAATACCCCACATGGCTCAGCCTATGATAAAAACTCAGCCCGGTTCCTCTGGCAAACTCCAACACAGTCTGCAGAATATCCCGGAAATCCTGATCTACGATCTGACATCCGTCAACTGTCACGATATCATAAAAGCTGCCACGCTTGTGCATACCAAGCGACATCGGACCATCTTTCACTTCATCTCCGAAAGAGAACTCCATCTTATTGCGGTATCCTGTCTGAACCGGGCTGGATTTCAAACCTTCAAACACATATCCCTGACAGACACTATCCAGCAGAGCCTTTACCTGCCTTTCCTTCAGCTTTATCTGTTCTTCATATGGCAGATTGCGGTAAGTACAGCCTCCGCACTCACCAAAATGACAACAGTCCGGTTCTATTTCCAGCGGAGACTTTTCCAAAACCTCCAGCAATCTTCCCTCGCATTTCCCCTTTCGTATCTTATTGACACAAAAACGGACTTTCTGGCCGGGCACACCGTTTTTTACGATAATCTGACGGTCTGCCGCGCGGACAATGCCTTTATTCGGAAAATCAATTTTCTCTATCGTTCCTTCCAGTATCTGACCTTTTTTCATATAATAGTAATCCTTTCTTTTTTCTTCTCTGCAAACCGCGCCGTATACACGCCGTTTCAGTCGGCGCAAATCCATTATCCTCTGGGCAATGTACACCCTAATCCCATGACAAAAAATTCAGGCAGATACGCAATGCATCTGCCTGAGCAAAATTAGTCTCTGTTTTATTATTCTTCTTCAGAAGCTTCCGACTCCTCAGTCTCTTCTTTTTCTTCACCGGCAGGCTCTTCTTCCTTCGGTTCCTCTTTCGGATCCTCTTCCTTCTGATCTGCTTCTTCCTCATCTTCGAAGAAATCATCAAAATCATCATCGAAGTCATCATCAAAATCTTCCAGATAATCCGGTGTCATGTAACGATATACCGCATATGCAATACCCGCAACTGCTGCGATCGC
>CAKRNX010000273.1 GCA_934371475.1 uncultured Lachnospiraceae bacterium | reverse complement strand
GTGTGGGATAGAAGACGATAGTGTTGCTGAATTTCTTCCCTTTGCAGCCATCGCGACAGTCGGAGATGTGATGGATCTGAAAGATGAAAACCGTATCATTGTAAAATGGGGGTTGCGGGCATTGGAGCATACGCCTAATCCGGGACTGCAGGCACTGATACGGGCCACAGGCCTAGAAGACCAGCCGCTTTCCGCCTATCATATCGGATTTGTCCTTGGTCCCTGTATCAATGCCAGCGGACGTCTTGATACCGCCAAGCGTTCGCTGCGCCTTCTCCTTGCGGGGAGCCGGGACGAGGCATGGACATTGGCACAGGAACTGAAAAGCCTGAATGATGAACGCAAAGATCTGACGGCTCTTGGTGTGGAGAAAGCTGTCAATGAAATTGAACACACGGATCTTATAAAAGATCGGGTGCTGGTGGTGTATCTGCCGGATTGCCATGAAAGTATTGCCGGTATTATTGCCGGACGCATCCGTGAACGGTATCACCGGCCGGTTTTTATCCTGACAAACGGTGTGGATTGCATAAAAGGATCTGGACGTTCTATTGAAACGTACTCCATGTTTGATGAAATGATCAAGTGTCAGGATCTGTTTTTGAAATTCGGAGGTCATCCCATGGCCGCGGGATTGTCCCTTCTAAAAGAAAACATATCGGTATTCCGGCAGCGCATCAATGAATTCTGTACGCTGACACCGGAAGATATGATAGAAAAGATCATGATTGATGTGCCAATGCCGATAGACTACATCAGTGAATCTCTGGTGCAGGAGCTGAGTATTCTGGAGCCTTTCGGCAAGGGCAATACGAAACCGCTCTTTGCTGAAAAAGATCTGCTGCTCCTTTCGGGAAACATTCTGGGGAAAAATAAAAATGTCCTGAAACTGAAAATAACCAATCAGAGAGGCGTTTGTATGGACGCTATGTATTTCGGTGATATTCCCGCTTTTCAGGAATATATTATTTCCCGATACGGCCGGGAGGCTTGGGATGGACTGATGTTAGGCCGAAATAGTATGCTGCGTCTGTCAGTGACCTATTATCCTGTGATCAATGAATTTCGAGGCAACAGGACACTGCAGATTGTGATCCAGAATTATCAGTAAGCCAACGAGAACACCGAAGTACACTTTTGTTCGGAAAGGGGAAAATTGTGAAACTAACAACTAAATTAAAGATTATTACAGCTGTGCTGCTGGTTCTGGCAGCCGGTATCTACTATTATATTGAGATTCCTGCATTCAATTTCCATTCGCTGGGAACCTGGGAGTTCGTCATTGCAGGCATCCTGGTGCTGCTCATTCTCTACGGGCTTCATTGCAGAATCCGCAGTTTCCAGGAGTTCAAAGACAATAAGGGAACGCGCATCGGCGTACTGGTTATTCTGGCGTTGATTGTGATTCTGATTATCGGAAGTATTTTCTCTTCACCGATTGTCAATGCCTCCCGTTATCAGAAACTTCTTACTGTGGAAGACCGGGATTTTTCACAGGATATCACAGAGGTAGATTACAGCAAGATCCCTCTGCTTGATAAAAGCAGCGCCGCGATTCTTGGCAACCGCAAAATGGGCAGCATGGTAGAATACGTTTCCCAGTTTGAAGTGGATGATCTCTATACGCAGATTAACTACAATGACACGCCGGTTCGGGTAACACCGCTGAAATATGCCAGTACGATCAAATGGCTGACGAATCACCGAAATGGAATTCCGGCCTACATCCGCATTGACATGGCTACGCAGTCTACAGAACTGGTGAAACTGGACCAGCCGATCCGTTATTCTACCGCTGATCATTTTA
>CAKRNX010000272.1 GCA_934371475.1 uncultured Lachnospiraceae bacterium | reverse complement strand
GCTCCAGCTCCCAGTACCACGCACAGGATGCGCAGAGGCCGGTAATGAGCTGTCTTGGGCATACGCAGATAAAAAACTGCCGATGCTGCAGTAACCGCCAGAGCAAACAGAATAAATATCCATTGCATATGCTCCAGCATTCCGAAAGCTGCTCCCTGATTTTCCAGATAACGCAGTTCAAATACGCCGGGGATCAGCACAAAAGCTTCGCTCCCTTTCAAAAAAAAGCTGACCGCCAGTTTAGACAGCTGATCCAATGACAGCAGCAGGATCAGGCCGATTACACCAGCCACCAGAGATCCTGTCCGGCTGATAGTCTGACAATCTGAACCTCGCTGCCGGATACCATCGCGCCCCTCTTTTCTCAGATCCTCTCGTTTTATTTCTTTTTCTTGCATTGTCATTTCTGTCCCTTTTCCGGGAAATCCGCATTCATAGCGTTTACAGCCTGCATCATTTCTTCGTCTGTTACAGTCATATCAATAAAAGCATTCCCGATTTCTTTTAAAAGAATATATTTAATCTTTCCGGAGGTCATCTTTTTATCATGTTTTGTCGCTTCCAGAATTTCTTCTGAACTGAGTCCGTCAAACGTAATCGGCAGGCCAAAGCCCACATTCATATCACGTATCTCATAAAACTCGTCCTCGGTCAGATATCCCCTTTTCCAGGAAATATAGGCGGCGGCCACGCATCCCAGCGCTACGCACTGACCGTGCAACAGTTCAAAATTTTTCAGTTTTTCAATTGCATGGCCAATCGTATGGCCAAAATTCAGCAGTGCTCTTTCACCTTTTTCGGTCGGATCTGCCTCCACTACCGCTCTCTTGATCCGGCAGCTTCCCTCCACCATCTGAAACAGTGTCTCTGTATCCCGTTCCTGAATCTGGGTCATATGGCCGATCACCCACTCATAATAATTCGCATCGCGGATCAGCCCATGTTTGAGAATCTCACCCATTCCGCAGGCAAATTGTTCTTCCGGAAGGCTCTTCAAAGAAACAATATTCATATAAACAAGTGACGGCTGATGGAATGCTCCCACCATATTTTTATACTGATCAAAATCAACTCCCGTCTTGCCGCCAATACTGCTGTCCACCTGTGCCAGCAGCGTCGTAGGAACCTGCACAAACCGGATCCCTCTCAGATACGTTGCCGCCGCAAATCCGGTCATATCCCCCGTGACGCCGCCGCCCAGCGCAATCAGAAGATCCTGCCGGTCCAGTTTATGACAGATCAGATGCTCATATATTTTCTGAATTTCATTCAGATTTTTATTTGTCTCACCGGCCGGAATTACATAAGTGGAAACTTCTCTGCATTTCCCCTCCAACAGTTTCTCAATCTGTTCCCCGTACAGCGGGAAAACATTGCTGTCAGTCACAATACAGATCCGGCGCTCTTTGATCTTAAGCTCCTCCAGTCGCTCAGGCAGTCGATCAAACGAATCCTCCAAATAAATATGGTACGCAAACTGTCCATCCTTATTAACCGGAAGGCAACATACCTTCCCCTCTGTTTTATATGCTATGTCCATGTTCAAACACTCCTCAAATATATTTTTCAATTTCAACAAAATATCGCCCCTTCTTTGAAGGGCTGCCGGAAACACTGCAATACCGAAACCTTCCCAGTCCCCGCACTGAAATCAGGTCCCCCTCCTTCAGACGATAACCGTTACTTGTCACAAGTTTTCCGTTTACAAAGGTTTTGCCTCCTTCAATCATTCCTGTCAGACTGCTCCTGGAACTCTGGAAGGCCAGTGAAAGAAGCGCATCCAGACGCACAGACGCCACTGTTCCGGTTAATTTTTTCAGCTTCGGCTCATATTGAATTTCAC
>CAKRNX010000271.1 GCA_934371475.1 uncultured Lachnospiraceae bacterium | reverse complement strand
GTATTGGCAAGGATATCGGATATTATGTGACAAACGGAAAGGCAATTCCTGTTACGTGGACGAAAGAGTCGATGACTTCCCCGACCCGTTACTATGATGCAGATGGCAATGAGATCAAGATCAATACAGGTAAAACATATGTTGCGCTTGTACCGACAGATGATTGGGAAGATCTTGTAATTAAATAAAAGCGATGATAAAAAGATTCGTGCTCCATTTTTGAGGTGCGGATCTTTTTGTCTTTTAAAATGAAAGATTTTGCGGTAAAATAAATAATATGTGTTGTCGGAAAAGGAAATGTCTGGTTCCGGCAGGAATGTGCAGAAAAACGGAGAAAATGCAGTGGGAAAAAAACAGTCTGGAACAGAAAAAGAGTATACGGTATGGCAGATTATACAGGAAAATTTGAAAGTATGGTGGCTGATCCTCATAGGAGCACTGGCAGGAGCATTCCTTTTGGGTGGATATAAATATTACGCAAACCATTCTTTTATATCCGGGAAAAATTATGAGTATGATTACCGTGTGATGGCATCCCTGTTTGTGGAAGAATATAGCAGTGAGAGTACCGCAGAGCGTGTCGGGACAGTGATCAGCATAGCGGGCAGCCGCAGTACATATGAGAAAATGAAACAGTTAAGCGGATACGATCTGGAATATCTTGCCTATCAGGACATGTTTGACTTAGAGCAGGGAGAATCTTCGGATGTGATCACAGTACATGTAAAATATCCGAGGACTTACGAAGATTTTTCATTGGAAAATGAGGACGATGCCCTGGAATTTGCAGGATATCTGTTAGAGGCGGTCAGGGATACCGTGCAGGATCATATCGGAAAAAACGGAGTACATGTGCTAGACGAGCCGTATGTTGCCGATGCACAAAAGAGATATCTTGCTTATGCACCAACGCTGCGCGAGTTTAAACAGGAGATTGCAAAAGCGGCAGTTGCAGGCGCATTTTTCGGAATGATCATAGAAGTGGCAGTTTATGCAGGCGTACAGATGTCTGGAAAAAAGAACGGAATACAGAGGGATAATTTATGAGCACTGTGCGTACATTTTTTAAAAATGCAGACTGGAAGCAGATCGGAGTGGTCGCGTTTTATGCATATTTTGCGATCAATATACTGATGAAAGCATTCTCCTATGATCATGGCGATAATATCTACAAATGGTTTTTCTATACGGCATTGATCTTCTGGGGCATAAAAATGATTACGACGACTTATACCATGCGGGAAATTTTCTGGATCGCTGCCATGTTTGGAATCGGCGTGATGCTTTCCGTGATTGCAAAGCAGAATATGTGGCTGCTTACGATCATGACAGTTGTGGCAATGAAAAACTGCCGTTTTTCTGTGATCACACAGATTGCGGTGTGGCTCCGTGCGGCAGGCGCGGTGATACTGGTGGGCGGTTCGCTGCTTGGAATTTTTAATATCGGGGAGCAGACAAAACTTGACTCCGGCTATGTGGAGCAGCATGTATACGGATTTGCGATGGGAGAACCGAATACGGCATTTCTTACGGTGTTTTTAGCACTGCTTCTGGTATTATATTATAATTATGAAAAATTGAATGTCATATGGTGCGGTGTGACAGTATTGATTGCACTTTTCTTTTATAAGGTGACATTTTGCAGAACGGGAGTGCTGGTATTTTTTTTCTGTTGGGCACTGATCTTTTTTGAAAAACTGGTCAAAAATAAAAAAATAAAGGCACTTCTTGTCTGTTCAGTGCCGGTCGGAGCAGTATTTTCCCTGGTTACAACGATTTTTTATAATGGAAATCATGCGCTGCTTTATAAGATCAACCATCTGGTTTCCGGAAGAGTATATATCA
>CAKRNX010000270.1 GCA_934371475.1 uncultured Lachnospiraceae bacterium | reverse complement strand
GTTTTCCTCCATATTGTCTGTCTGCGAAGCAGCTGCCCGTCTGCTACTCCGACGCACGCTCTAAAAAAGTGCTGTTTTTCATTATAACAGCCCGCCATACGCTTGACAATAGCGGAATGTCTCTTTCCCGCTATACAAACTGATTTGTTTCCCTGTCATATGCATAATCGATTCCATGCAGCTTCGCCTCCAGCTGCGCCTGATCAATGTCAAGACTCTGGCACATCTGTTCCAGGTCGGCATAATGATCTCTTAACTGGGTATTGACATAACTTAACAGCATCACCGGATCGTTCGGTATCATAGTTTCACCCCTTTTCATCTTTTTCCGCAAATAAAAAGCTACAGCAGAACATCTTTATTCTACCATAGCTTTTTATTTTTGTGAACTTATTGTACAGGAACTAAACTTTACGCTCAGTCTCCGTTACCGGTCTTCACTTTTCTGCGCTTTGTAACATTCGCAGCCTTCATTTAAAATTATTCTTTGCAAAAACAGAGCCGCTTATGTCTATGAGCCTTTATTCCATCACCTGAATTTCCGGTTTGATCACTGCTGCCAGCGCTCCTTTTTCCAGATCCATGAGGATCGTATCTCCGGACATCACCTCTCCGGAAAGGATCTTTCTTGCTGCCAATGTCTCGACATTTTTCTGGAGAAATCTCTTCAGAGGACGCGCACCATATACTGGATCATATCCATGATCTACGATATATGTTTTAGCTGCCGGGCTAAGTTCCAGATGAATATCCTGATCAGCCAGACGACGATCCAAATCTTTCATCATCAGATCAACAATGTTTCCGATATTCTCTTTTGTCAGAGGCTTAAACATGATGATCTCATCCAGACGGTTCAGAAACTCCGGTCTGAAATGTGCCTTCAGATCATTCATGACCATTTCCTGGGCTTCTTCTTTGATCTCACCGTTTTCCTCGATACCATCAAGCAGATAGGAAGAACCGATATTGGATGTCATAATCAGAATCGTGTTCTTGAAGTCTACGGTTCTTCCCTGCGAGTCCGTAATACGACCGTCATCCAGTACCTGAAGCAACACATTGAACACATCCGGATGAGCTTTTTCAATCTCATCAAACAGTACCACACAGTAAGGCTTTCTGCGCACTGCCTCGGTCAGCTGACCGCCTTCCTCATACCCTACATATCCGGGAGGGGCTCCGATCAGTCTCGATACAGAATGCTTCTCCATATATTCACTCATATCGATACGAACCATATTCTGTTCATCATCAAACAGACTCTCTGCCAGTGCTTTGGCAAGTTCTGTCTTACCTACGCCGGTAGGTCCAAGAAACAGAAACGAACCGATCGGTTTTGTCGGATCCTTAATGCCCGCCTTTGAACGCAGTATAGCATCCGTCACTTTCTCCACACCGTCATCCTGACCGATGACACGTTTGTGCAGCTGATCAGCCAGCGCCAGGATTTTGCTGCGCTCTCCCTGAGTCAGTTTCGCCACCGGGATACCGGTCCACCTTGACACAATCCGGGCAATCTCATCCTCCGTCACGCTCTCATGCACCAGAGAAAGATCCTGATTCTTTACTTTCTCTTCCTCAATCGCCAGCATCTGCTGAAGTTTTGGCAACTCCCCGTATTGCAACTCTGCGGCGCGGTTCAGATCATAACCCTGTTTTGCCTTCTCAATCTCCTTATTCATATCTTCGATCTTTTCACGCAGGGCGGACAGTTTCTCTACGGAATGTTTTTCATTATCCCACTGAGCTTTTTTCGTATTAAACTCATCCTTCAGCTCAGCCAGCTCTTTCTGCAGAGTCTCCAGGCGCTCATGGCTAGCTTTATCGGTCTCCTTTTTCAGCGCGGCCTCTTCAATCTCCATCTGCATAACTCTTCGTCTCAGCTCATCCAGTTCTTCCGGCATGGATTCCAGCTATGTCTTGATCAGAGC
>CAKRNX010000269.1 GCA_934371475.1 uncultured Lachnospiraceae bacterium | reverse complement strand
TCTCAAACAGCTTTGCCATCACGGCAGGCACGCCGTCTGCCACGCTGGACACTCCCTGTCCATCGCTGCCAATCACTGTCACCTTATCAATCGCTGCCAGAGGTTTCGCAATCTCTCCGGCGATCTGAGGCAGTACACGGATCAGCATCTCACCCATTGCAGCACCGTTATATTTCTGATACGCCTCCGCTTTCTTTTCCATCGCTTCCGCTTCCGCAATACCTTTCTTCCGGATCGCTTCTGCCTCAGCCTCACCTACCATGCGGATACCTTCGGCTTCTTTCTGTTTCTCAAACATTCTGGCCTCTGCATCTCTCTCACGCTCAAACTTGTCAGCCTCCGCATCTTTTTGTCTGCGATACAGCTCTGCATCAGCCTTTTTACGGATAGAGGCATTCAGCGCCTGTTCCTCTACTTCAGCCTCTTTCTTTTTCAGGTCAATGGCTTTTTCCTGTGCTGCAATATTTGCATCCGCAGCGGCGATCTCAATGGATTTACGCTGCTCCTCTTTCTGGATCTCATAAGCGGCGTCGGCCTCGGCGCGTTTCGTATCTTCCTGCTTCTTCAGATCCGACTGACGCATTGCCAGCTCTGTCTTGCGCTGTGCAATTTCCATATCGGCTTCCACTCTTGCATCGTTTGCCTGCTTGTCTGCGGCAGCCTGCGCAATGGCAACTTCCTTGTTGGCTGTCGCCTTTGCGATTGCGGCACCCTTTTTGATCTGACTGATGTTATCAATACCAAGATCATCAATCACTCCGTTGCTGTCCGTAAAGTTCTGTACGTTGAAAGATACGATGTCCAGCCCCATAGCTGCCAGGTCAGGCGCTGCATTTTCTTTTACCAGCTCTGCAAATTTCTGACGGTCACTGACCATCTCCTTCAGCTCCATGCGTCCGACAATCTCACGCATATTGCCTTCCAGCACTTCTCTGGCCACGCGTCCGATATACTCAGTGGTCTGGTTCAGGAAGTTCTGGGCTGCCAGCTCCAGCTTCTCAGGTTCGTCCGAAACTTTCACGTTCACTGCTGCATCCACATTGATATTAATATAATCAGCGGTAGGTACGGCACTGGATGTTTTCACATCAATCGGTATCAGTTTGAGGCTTACCTTGTCGAGACGCTCCAGGATCGGAAGCTTCACACAGGCCTTTCCAATCACTACCTTTTTTCTGAGACCGGATACGATATATGCCGTGTCGGGCGGAGCTTTCAGATATCCGGTAAGTACAATCAACAGCACAACAGCAATGACGATTGCGGGGATAATGATTTTTTCCATATTTTCTTTCTCCTTTGTGATTTGATTTTATCTGCGAAGCATCAGTCCTGCAATTCCAAGTACGACCAGTACCGGAACTGCAATCATGAGCAGGCCGCTTATCATGAAAGCCAGCAAAATCACAGGCAGGATCACGCCCGCCAGCAGCAGTTTTGAAAGCCCCCAGGCTGCCTTCAGGCCAAAACGCAATATATTTCCGGCAATTCCCAGTACACAGATGATGCACAGCAGAGTAAACACTTTATTTTCTCCTTCCGCCGGATAGTTCCGGCTCTTACATTACCGCCCCGAATGATGAGTTCATTATAACAGAGGATATCTCAATATTCAAGAATACCCCGGCAGGATTGCAGAGGTATGCGCCAGCTTATTAACTGAAATGCAGTTTCTAAGCAATTTTTTTCAAAAAATTAATTCTGTTTTTCGATTTCTCTGCTATAATGCTTTATTATAAAAATGTTAATGATAACAAACGAGGTAAACTAAGTGAAGAAAAGAACACTTGTGCCTCTTATCGTTTTTTTACTGGGCATATGCCTTGTTAGTTTAATTGTATACAAAACAGACACCCATGAAAAAGAGCAGAGACACATAACAGCACAATTAAATGTAGCCACCTATGGTGAACGCATAAAGAATGAAATTACATCCGGAAT
>CAKRNX010000268.1 GCA_934371475.1 uncultured Lachnospiraceae bacterium | reverse complement strand
GTATTAGCCGCCTGTGACTTGCTGCCTCTGGCATCTTCCGTATAAAAATGTTATGTGTCTTGCCCGTTCGGCAGATTCCTGATAAACATGGAAATATCTGCTTTTTGGATACTCCTTCCATCCTCCGCCCGCAGCTTCACCGCAGTCTCATCCGTCACCACATATTCCCGGCCATCGCCTGCGATATGATTGTAAACCCCCAGTTCCAGTGCCTTCAGCAGCGTAGATTTCCCGTGGTATCCGCCTCCCACAATCAGGGTCACTCCTTTTCTGATCCCCATCCCGCAAATCATCCCCCGGTGAGGAAGTTTCATCTCCACTTCCATAGATGCCGGAGACCGGAACACAGCCGCATCTTTCATGGGAAGCATAGAGATACCGGATTTACGCGGCAGAACAGAACCGTTCGCCACAAAAGCCGCCAGTCCCAGTTTGGGCAGCTGCTGCCTGATATACTGCTGATCTTCCGCCAGATGCACAGTCCGTACTAACTCCTCGCTCCTGTAAGCAGATGCAAACAGCGTCTGTTTCACACACGCTGGCAGGAAATCAAATAGGATCTTCTCAAGCTCCCTCGCATTGATCGTCCTGCCGTTGGCCGGGAAACCGATCTCCATCCGTATCGTCACATTTCCGTTCTGCGGATCAATCTGACAGGCGCTCCTCTCCAGGATCTCCTGTCCCGGCTGGCTGATGTCAAGCAGTCCGCTTTTGCCTGATCCTTTTGCCTGAAAAGAATAATCTCTGATTGTTCGGGCCACTTTCCGCAAAACATAGTCCTGAAGTGCTATCCGTTTCTCCTTTGCATCATAATATTCTTTCGCAAATCCTGCCTGCCTTCCTCCTACCATGATCCGCACTTTAGACGGAGCCGCAAAGGGGTCTCCCTGTACGTGATCAATAGAAAGAACATACCGGTCAAACTGGTAACTTCCTTTTGTATCCTTGTAGGCCGGATAACTTTTATGATCAATCTGTTTTAACAGCATTCTGAGATCTGCCGATAATTTCATACTTTTTCCTCCTGTTTCTGTCTGCTCAGGCACACCATTGTTTTCCATCTACTGCCGGAAATTAGTTTCGCTAAAAGACACACTCGTTTTTATTCCAGGTCATTATACACTATTTTTCGTATTTTGCGCAAAAGAGATCTCTGTGCAGCAAATTTTACAGAAAAAAACTGCTGCGGGATGTTTTCTCGTCCCACAACAGTTTTCAGCCTTTAAATATAGTACATTTCCTGATCTGCCTGCTCATTCTGCAGATAATCTTTCTCAAGGTCAGCCAGGGTCATTTCTTTAAGGATCCCGTCCAGTTCCCGGTTAATCCGATCAATGACCATCCGCTGCAGAGAATGGACAACACCTCTGAGCATACAGCGATCGCCCGGTTCCTCCGGCTGCTCGTAATAAGATCCATCCAATGCCTGCACCACTTCAGCCACTGTTATCTGATCTGATTCTTTCTGAAGCCGATATCCTCCCTGCGGTCCCTTCACACTGCGGACAATCCCCGCACGGCGCAGCGCCGCAAAAATCTGCTCCAGATACTGGGCAGATATGCCATTCCGTTCTGCAATCTCCGCCAGAGCCATATGCTCCGCCTGTGAACCGGATGCCAGATCTGTCAGCGCACGCAGACCGTATCTGCTTTTTTTGGAAAGTATCATGTTCCGTCCACCTGATCTCTTACTCTGTAAACAGCGGTGTAGAGTAATATCTGTCTCCGCTGTCCGGAAGCAGAGTAACGATTGTTTTGCCCTTATTCTCCGGACGCTTTGCCAGTTCGATCGCAGCCTGGAGTGCTGCACCGGAAGAAATGCCAACCAGTACACCCTCATGCTTTGCAATCAGCTTTGCACCTGCAAACGCATCATTATTTTCAATCGTAATAATCTCATCATAAACTTTGGTATTGAGAACTTCCGGTACAAATCCTGCTCCAATCCCCTGAATTTTGTGAGGA
>CAKRNX010000267.1 GCA_934371475.1 uncultured Lachnospiraceae bacterium | reverse complement strand
GTATTGTGGCTCTGGTGAAGCTCGTAGAGAGCCGGGGGCGGATGTTCGGAAAGCTGATCTGTCAGCATCTGTATTTTATTCCTTCGCTGGCGGCATTCCTGTGGCAGTATATTAAAATTTATGTGATGGGTGGACTTTCCGGTGATCCAAGCGATACAGGGATTGAGATCGCGCTCTTTAAGGTAGCCAGAAGATATGCTTCATCTGTGACGGTTTCGCTGCTGCTGAAAATGGCATTTCCGTTCCTGATTATCATTCTGTGGCGAAAGGTGATTGTTAAGGATAAGGTTTTTCAGCTGCTTTTCTGGCAGTTTCTGGTGGGACTGGCGATTACATGGACTCTTGCGGAGAAAGGAAAGAGGGCATACCATGGAAATATGGGATGGGGAAATATCCTGGCTGCATCCCTTCTGTGGATTTTCTGTATTATTTTCTATGTGAGGGAGATGGCCGGCGACCGGGAAAAACTGCTCTCGGATGCAAAAACGAGAGTGAAATATGCGGTGCCCGGAGTGCTGCTGATCTGGCATCTGCTGGGAGGCATCTGCTATTATCTGAATGTGCTTCAGAATATGAGCGGACAGCTTTAGAATAGCCCCAAAATAAAAACGGGATAACTTTTCGATGAACTTGATAGTCTGGTTCCATATCGAAGAGTTACCCGTTTTTTATGATCTATGTTGTGTGGCTAAAGTTGCAATGATTTGCAATGGGAATATGAGACGTGCCAAAAGGTTTGTCTTCGGCTATCGTGCGGACACAGGTAGGGTTAGATTTTTTGACACGCTATTTTAGTAAATAATAATTGTGGTGCCCAGTGGAATTTTTTCATATACGTATTTGATCTGCGCATCGCCGAGACGGACACATCCGTGGGATGCAGGTTTTCCAAGTACTCCGTCATTGTAGCGGTTGCCATCGTTGGTATAAACCCATGAATGAAGAGCGTTTCCGGAGAAGTAGCAGGCCAGGTTGCCGTAGGAGTACTCATCAAAACGCATGATGGGCGCTTTTTTCCACAGGGTATACTTACCTTTGGGAGTGGAGGTAGCGGCTTTTCCGGAAGAACACAGGTATGTCTTAAACAGCTTCCAGTTGCACTGACTTCCTTTGAAAATGTAAACTCTCTGTCGGTACAGACTGATCCACATCAGGTATTTGGTATTGCTGGTATAGCCTTTATAGTTGACATAGCTTTCTTTGGTGCTCTTGGAATAATCTGTTTTGCTGCTGTATTTGGCAGCAACCCATTCCAGGTTTGGTGCGTAGACGGTTACCATTGTGCCGTTTTTTAAACTGGCGGAACATTGGTAACTGGAACGCTTGATGACTGTGACGGTTGTGCCGGCAGTGAGAGTGACATAGCCGGCAGCGTCAATTTTTTTGGCACGCACAGTTTCTACAATCTTGGCCGTGTAGTAAATAGAACGGATGGAAGATACTTCTTCAGAAATCTTCTGCGGTTTGCCTGTGACAGAGGCAGAATAACTGCTCTTGCGGGAGACACCGCCAACTTTACGTACGGCCCGGACTTTGAAGAGATAATTGGTACCATTTGTCAGCTTTTTGACTGTAACAGACGTATTCTTGGTCGTTCCAATAGAGACATATTTGCCGGCTGCATTCTGCTGATATACTTCATAGAAGGATGCTCCGGAGATTTTGTTCCATTTCAGTGATACTTTCTGGTTACCGCAGGACTTGAGCTGAAGCGAGGGAACGGAAGGCTTTTTTACTTTTGGAGTGGCCGATACGGGCTTGGACTGACGTCCCTCATATTTCGTTGATTTCACTTTGCGGTATGCTGACACACAGAATGTATACTCTGTGTTATTTGTCAGTTTGGTGAGTTTTTTTGTAGTAGCACCTGCGCTTGTCGTGTATGCTACTTTGGTGTAGGTGTTTGTCTCCGGGTCCAGGCAGTAAATCCGGTATCCGCTGGCGTTGGATACTCTGTTCCAGCGAAGAATGACAGTCGATTCAGAGACGGAAGCCCTGAGATTTTTGACCTGTGCCGGCT
>CAKRNX010000266.1 GCA_934371475.1 uncultured Lachnospiraceae bacterium | reverse complement strand
GTTCCGAAGTTATCACAACATTTGATCTGCGCATGACTTCCCCAAACGATGAACCGGTTATGAATACGGCAGAAGTACACACGATCGAGCATCTTGGTGCCACATTTTTAAGAAATCACCCTCTTTATAAGGATAGAACGATCTATTTCGGACCGATGGGATGCCGCACCGGATTTTATCTGCTGCTCGCAGGCAATTACACATCCAAAGATATCATAGGGCTCATCATAGAAATGTTTGAATTTATCCGCGATTTTCATGACGAAGTACCTGGTGCCTCTCCAAAGGACTGCGGTAACTACTTAGATATGAACCTTGGCATGGCAAATTATCTTGCCAGCCGTTATTTAGAGAACACACTGTATGGAATTGATGATGCACATCTTATTTATCCGGCTTAAAAATTTTACCAGACCTTGTGAATAATATCGAGGCGGTAATTTATAGACGCAAATGGGCTGAAAATGGGCATATAGCAAACAATTTTCTGCTATATGCCCAGTTCGTAATTTCAGCCTTCTTCCGTTATATTTTCATAAATTCAGAAGTCACTCATACGTCGTAGTCACAAATTTTTCTCCAATCTGTTCCCCCTCCTCTAAAACATCAAAATTCATCTCATCATCCACCGCAATCTGATAGCCGTATATCTGCTCTTCGCCACTCTCCGGTGTCAGATAATCAAATGCAACATAATAGCTTTCCGGCTTTTCTCCTTCCGGTGCCCCGTAGGTCACATATTCTCCCGTAACCGATGCCACATCTTTATTTTCAAGAAGCAGCGTTTTTGCATAAAGTTTCGCCATAACTGCCTGCTCACCTGCCGACTGTGTGTACATCTGGCATACTTTTTCTACGATACCTTTGGTATTCCATGCCAGCACCGCCACAAACACTGCCATCAACAGGAAAAAGCTCAGTTTCTTTTTTATCTCTTTTTTCTGGATACATGAAACGAAAAGCCATAATAATATCATTTCCCAGAAAATATCGATCAGCAGGGAGAACTCCCTCAAATGGAAAAAAATATTCCCTACAGATAATGTGAAAAGTGCTGCTCCAAGCAAAAATCCGCGATAAATCCTCTTTGACTCTTCGTCCTCAGCCTCCCGGTAATAGCACCAGCTGATTGCAGCCGTAAGCACCGCAGTGTAAAAGATCAGCACTTCGAACCATGCCTGCTTTCCGATAAAAATGACGGTGATCAGTGCCAATATCATGCATACTGCAGCAATCGTTGTATTTCTCCTGTCATCTCTCCGCTGTTTTTTTGCAAAATGCAGAGTATCCGTCATCGCCTCTGAAACTGTTTCACTTGGAACTTCCATTTCCGTAAATTTTTCAGATTTCATAATTTCAAGCACACTGATCCCGAGTGCCTTCGCCAGCGGTTCAATCGTGTTAATATCCGGAAATCCCAATCCACGCTCCCAACGGCTGACTGCCTTGTCTGTCACATGTATTTTTTCTGCGAGCTGCGCCTGCGTCATATTTTTCTCTTTCCGCATCGCGGCAATAAAAGTACCAAATTTATTTGCGTCCATACTGCCTCCATTTGTACCTGTGAAAATTTTCTTAAATGTTCCTGTGGCAATGGGATCCACGCACAGTAAACATTCTATTGCCATAAATCAACGATAGTCCACTTTCATTCATTTTGCAATCAATACGGCATTTATACTGCGTTTTGGGCACTCTACGATTCGTTTCCTCATAAAAAAGCAGTAAAATTCTCCATATTTCTATCTTTGAAGAACTTACTGCCGTTTTTCATGTCTATAATTCCGTTTTAAAAATATTATGATCCAACGAGAGATTTCTCTCTAGTCCACCATTGCTTTTTTGATCGCCCCAAGCAGTTCCTCATAGGTCTCGTATGCCGGGATATCCGGATAATCTGCCTTGATCTTATCAGTGGAACGGAATAAAAATCCTGCCTTGCTCGCCTTTATCATTCCAAGATCGTTATAGGAATCTCCACTTGCGATCGTGTCAAATCCGATTGACTGCAATGCTTTTACCGTGGTTAATTTAGACTGTTCCACACGCATCTTAAAGCCTG
>CAKRNX010000265.1 GCA_934371475.1 uncultured Lachnospiraceae bacterium | reverse complement strand
AATCCGTTACCTGCAGCCGGGCTGTGATTGTCAACACTATCGTGTCAGATTATAACAATTACTCTTTTAAAAAGCAAGAGCCGCCGCAAGATAACTTTGCGACGGCTCCTCCCTCTGTTGCAGCTGCAGCTTTCCTGCACTCTGTATCATTCTGCACTCCTCATCTGAAATTTTCCCTTTCAAAAGGAGACGTATTTACTCTGCATTTCTTCCATACAATTTTGTCATCCTCGCGATCTGATCCAGCAGTTCATCACTCAGCTGCCCCGGTACCAGACGCCAGCTCCAGTTACCGCCCAGCGTGGACGGCTGATTCATTCTGGCTTCAGCGCCCAACCCCAGATAATCCTGCATTGCGACCACCGCCGTATCTGCCACAGATCCCAGTGCCAGCCGGATGAACTTCCACCAGTATGCTCCCGGATGGTCAGGATCCAGATCCAGATACTCGCACGCCTGCCTGCGGTCTTCTTCACTCAGTTCGTAAAACCAGGCCTTCAGTGTCTGATTGTCATGGGTTCCCGTATAGACCACGCAGTGTCTGTCATAATGGTAAGGCATATAATCCCCTGCCTCTCTGGAATCAAAAGCAAATTCAATCACTTTCATTCCCGGATAGCCCGAATCCTGCACCAGCTGTACAACACTGTCTGTCAGGTATCCCAGATCTTCTGCAATAATAGCGGCTTTTCCAAGCTCCATCTGAAGCGCCCTGAACAGCTCCATCCCCGGTCCCTTCATCCAGGCACCTCCCGCCGCTGTTTTTGCTCCGTAAGGAATCGAATAATACTCATCAAACCCTCTGAAATGATCCACCCGGACCACATCGTATAATTTCATACAATGGGCAATTCTCTTTTTCCACCATGTAAAATCTGTCTGCCTGTGATACTCCCAGTTGTAGAGCGGATTGCCCCATAGCTGCCCGTCCGCGGAGAATGCATCCGGCGGACATCCCGCCACCCGGGACGGCATATGATTCTCGTCAAACTGGAACAGTTCCGGATGCGCCCAGCTGTCCGCACTGTCCAATGCCACATAAATCGGGATATCTCCGATCACTTCAATCCCATTTTCACTGGCATATGCCCGTATCCTCTTCCACTGACGGAAAAACTCATACTGCAGAAACTGGAAAAATTCCATATCCTTCCTGCATTCTATCCGGCAGCGCTCCAGCTCCTGCGGATCCCGCATCCGGATCGGATCGCTCCAATCAATCCAACTCTTTCCTCCAAAGCGGTTTTTCAGTGCCATAAACAGACTGTAATCCTCCAACCACTGCGCATTTTCTTCTCTGAAGTCTGCAAACTCCGGATCTGTCAGGAAGCTGCTGCGTTCAAATGCTTTTCGCAGAAGCAGGAAACGATGCTGATACAGTTTCTGATAATCTACCCGTCCCGGGTCTGATCCAAAATCGCACTTCTGAAATTCTTCCGGTTCAAGCAGTCCTTCCTGCGCCAGCGTATCCAGATCGATAAAGTAAGGATTGCCCGCAAAGGCTGAAAACGACTGGTACGGTGAATCGCCGTATCCTGTAGGACCTAATGGCAAAATCTGCCAATATTTCTGTCCGGCCCTCTTCAGCTGATCCACAAATTCACAGGCACTCTGCGAAAAAGAGCCGATGCCGTAGCGTGACGGCAGGCTTGATATGGGAAGCAATATTCCGGCTGCTCTCATCATTCTCTCCGTCCTTTCTCTGTTTTCTTTTGTGTTTCCGGCTCATCAGCCTTTGACAGCGCCTGCCACAACACCCTCAATGATATATTTCTGACATGCGGCATAGAAAATGATGATCGGAATAATAGCCAGCACCAGCACGCCCATCATGGCTCCCATATCCACAGAACCGTATCCGCCCTTCAGATACTGGATCGCCATCGGGATCGTCTTATAATATCTCTGGTCCAGCACAAGGCTCGGAAGCAGATAATCATTCCAGATCCACATGGCCTGCAGGATCGTCACCGTGATACATGTCGGTTTCATGATCGGCATCACGACGCGGAAAAATGTCTGCAGCGGATTGCAGCCGTCGATCATGGCCGCTTCCTCAATCT
>CAKRNX010000264.1 GCA_934371475.1 uncultured Lachnospiraceae bacterium | reverse complement strand
CAGCGGATACAGTAAGGATTTCCCGGGATTTGAGCCAGAGATTTTTCTGACAGATTTTAGCGTGACCAGCACCAGCATCCGTGCCGCCGAGAAATATTTGACACTGATCCATGATTCGGATGCTGCTTTTGAAAAACTAATCAGTTATTTTGAGACGGTAGACGAGCCTACGGTAGTGATTATGTTTGGCGATCATCAGCCTTCGGATTATATTACGAATGTTATTTCCCGTCTGACCGGTTACGATACAGAGAGTTCTTCCCTGGAGGAGTATCAGAAATCTTATGAGGTTCCGTATGTGATCTGGAACAATATGGGAATTGAGAAAGATGAGAGCATGGAACTGACCAGTGTCAATTATCTGGGGGCTTATCTTCTGGACAAACTGGGACTTCCGCTGACAGAATATCAGGAGTTCCTTCTGAAGCTGAAAGAAGAATTGCCGGTGATCTGTGCAGGAACTTATATTGATAAGGATGGCGTCTACCATAACTGGTCCGAGCGTGATACAGATGAGCAGTATCGGGACGTGCTGAATGATTATAACATTTTGCAGTACAATCATTTGACAGACGGTAAGCACAGAGTAGAAGAAGTGTTTACGGAGGCGGCATCAGATGTGACCGATGCTCAATAAGTGCGTTGTTGCACATTTGATTGTAAATTTTCTTGACAGTGCAAGAAGATTGCATTATAGTGAGTGGGGTACTTTATCGCAATAAAGCTAGAAAGCAATACAGTGAGATACAGTCAAATATCCTGCTGCAAACATCGGGGGAATCTGATCTTTGCGGCAGCTGTCAGGTATCCATGCAGACATGGCTGCTTGGCTCGCTGCCCGCGGAGATAAAGGCGGACAGGAAGGAGATACAGGAGGAGATTTATGAATAAAAAGCCATTTGTAACGTATGAACAGATTAAAGAAATTGTAAAAAAATATCCTACTCCTTTTCATTTATATGATGAAAAAGGGATCAGAGAAAATGCCAGAAAGCTTTACGAGGCTTTTTCCTGGAACAAGGGATACAAAGAATATTTTGCTGTCAAGGCAACTCCCAATCCTTTCTTGATTAATATTCTGAGAGAGTACAGTTGCGGCTGCGACTGTTCTTCCATGACAGAGCTGATGCTTTCTGATGCCATTGGTGTAAAGGGGCATGATATTATGTTTTCTTCCAACGACACCCCGGTGGAAGAGTTTAAGAAAGCGGCAGAGCTGGGAGCTATCATCAATCTGGATGATATTACCCATGTAGAGATTGTAGAGAAGGTGCTGGGCAGCCTGCCTAAGACCAAGAGCTGCCGTTACAATCCGGGTGGTATTTTCAAAATCAGCAACGGGATCATGGATAATCCCGGGGATGCGAAGTACGGTATGACAACAGAACAGATCGTAGAGGCATATCGGATGATGAAAGCAAAAGGTGTGGAGAATTTTGGTATTCATGCGTTCCTGGCCAGCAATACAGTGACAAATGATTATTATCCCATGCTGGCGAAGGTTCTGTTCCAGCTGGCAGTTAAGCTGAAAAAGGAAACAGGGGCTCATATTACGTTTATCAATCTTTCAGGCGGTATCGGTATTCCCTACAGACCGGATCAGGAGCCGAACGATATCGCTGTAATTGGCGAAGGCGTGCGGAAAGTCTATGAGGAAGTTCTTGTGCCAGAAGGAATGGGTGATGTGGCAATTTACACAGAGCTGGGCCGTTATATGATGGGGCCCTACGGATGCCTGGTGACAACTGCAATCAATGAAAAGCATACGCATAAAGAGTATATCGGCGTGGATGCCTGTGCGGTAAATCTGATGCGTCCCGCCATGTACGGTGCCTATCACCATATCACAGTGATGGGCAAGGAAGACGCACCGGCAGATCACAAATACGATATCACAGGTTCCCTCTGTGAAAATAATGATAAATTTGCCATTGACAGAATGCTGCCCAAAATTGATATGGGGGATATCCTGGTGATCCATGATACAGGAGCACACGGTTTTTCCATGGGATATAATTACAATGGCACACTGAGATCGGCAGAGGTACTGCTGAAAGAGGATGGAAGCACACA
>CAKRNX010000263.1 GCA_934371475.1 uncultured Lachnospiraceae bacterium | reverse complement strand
ACGGAGGACCGCACAACGGACACAGAAAATAAAAATGAAGCAAAGTAAGGATCGATATCAAACAGATCATCACGGAAGGGATGTGCGTCGGCACATCCCTTCTTGCGGCTGCAAAAGCAGTGTGCTATGATGGTCGAAAGTCTGAGAACAGGAGGAAAGCAGGTATGAAATTCAGACCATGCATCGATATACATAACGGAACGGTAAAACAGATCGTCGGAGGGAGTCTGCGGGACGAAGGAGACCGGGCAGGAACCAATTTTGCCTCGGAGCTGGATGCAGCCTGGTATGCGCGGCTTTATCAGAGGGACGGATTGAAAGGCGGACACATTATTTTATTGAATCCGCCGTCTTCTTGTTATTATGAAGCAACCAAAAAACAGGCCGTGGAAGCGCTGGCGGCATATCCGAAGGGAATGCAGTTGGGCGGCAGCGTGACCCGGGAAAATGCGGAAGAATATCTGAAAGCAGGGGCAAGCCATGTGATCGTAACCTCATATGTGTTTCGGGACGGACAGGTAGATTGGAAACGTTTGGAACAGCTGAGACAGACGGTTGGGAAAGAACATCTGGTCTTGGACCTCAGCTGCCGGAAAAAGGAAGAAAAATACCGGATTGTGACAGACCGTTGGCAGAAGTTTACGGAAGTGGTCCTGTCAGAACAGGTATTAGATGAACTGGCCGATTATTGCGATGAATTTTTGATACACGGAGTAGATGTGGAGGGAAAACGTTCCGGCTGCGAAGACAGGCTGATCAAGCTGCTGGCAGACTGGGGGAAAAAACCGATGACTTATGCCGGAGGGATCGGGTCATTGGAAGAGTTGGAGCGTTTTAAAAAGCTCACGGGAGGCGTTCTGGATTTCACCATCGGAAGTGCGTTGGATCTCTTTGGAGGAACGGTTCCTTATGCGCAGATTTCCAAACTGTAAATAAGCTGTGAACAGTTGGAAAGATGGTTGAACAAAAGAAAATATAGTGTTAAAATATGGAATGTATGCGACAGAATTGATAGATAAATGAGGAGTAATTTGGATTATGGGTTTGATGCAAAAATTATTTGGTACCCACAGTGAACATGAATTAAAGCGAATTTACCCCATTGTGGATCATATCGAGGCCCTCGGACCGGAAATGCAGGCATTGTCGGACACGGAGCTGAGAGAAAAGACACTGGAGTTTAAGAAGCGCCTTCAGGAGGGAGAGACGTTGGACGATCTGCTTCCGGAAGCCTATGCGGTAGTCCGGGAGGCGGCTACCAGGACCCTGGAAATGCGGCATTACAGAGTGCAGCTGATCGGCGGTATCATCCTCCATCAGGGACGTATTGCGGAGATGAAGACCGGTGAAGGAAAGACGTTGGTCTCCACGTTGCCGGCTTATCTGAATGCATTGGAAGGAAAAGGCGTACAGATCGTTACGGTCAACGACTATCTGGCAAAGCGTGATGCGGAGTGGATGGGACAGGTACATGAGTTTCTCGGACTGACGGTAGGCGTCGTCCTGAATTCCATGGATAATGACGAAAGAAGAGCGGCATACAACTGTGATATCACCTATGTGACCAATAATGAGCTGGGATTTGATTATCTGCGTGACAACATGGTAGTCTATAAAAACCAGCTGGTGCAGAGAGGTCTGCACTATGCTATCATCGATGAGGTGGACTCAGTCTTGATTGACGAAGCGAGAACCCCGCTGATCATATCCGGCCAGAGCGGAAAGTCAACCAGACTTTATGAAGCCTGCGATATTTTAGCGAGACAGCTGCAGAGAGGCGAGGCCAGCGGTGAGTTCTCCAAGATGAACGCAATCCTGGGAGAGGAGATTGTTGAGACCGGAGATTTCATCGTCAATGAAAAAGAAAAGACCGTTAATCTTACAGAAGACGGTGTAAAGAAAGTAGAGCAGTTCTTCCATATCGACAACCTGGCCGATGCGGAGAATCTGGAGCTTCAGCACAATGTGATCCTGGCTTTGCGCGCACACAATCTGATGTTCCGCGACCAGGACTATGTGGTGACGCCGGACGACGAAGTTATGATCGTAGATGAGTTTACCGGACGTATCATGCCGGGCCGCCGTTATTCCGATGGTCTGCATC
>CAKRNX010000262.1 GCA_934371475.1 uncultured Lachnospiraceae bacterium | reverse complement strand
TCAAGCATGTTGGACAGGGCGATGACGGTGAGAAGGGCAAATTGCTGCGCGATGTATTTTTCGATATGGATGACCGTGGTTATTACAAGATTATCAATGAATCAGATTATAAGATTCCGATTAAGCAGATTGAGAATATCTGTCTGACTGGGAGTGTATCCGGAGTCTGTAAATTTAGCATTTTTTATCACCTTGTTTTTTCCATATATTGATGATAAGATAAACGGGCTGACAGGAAATCAAGAGGGTGTAACAATGAAAGAAGAAAAATTAAAATATGAAAGAAAATCATCTCCTGGGCGGGCGGGAAGCCGGCTAGAGAGAGAAGTTGACATAAAAAAATATATAGGAAAGTATACGGTTGCTTTTTTGGTGCTGATGGGTGCGATGCTGCTGCCTTTGCTGGCGGCTGGGAAGAGCCTGATCTGGACGACGGACGGAAAGTCACAGTATTATCCTTATCTGTATTACATGGGCAGATATCTGAGAGAATTTTTGCAGGGATTGTCAGGGGGAGACATTTCTGCCCGGATGTATGATTTTGCATTGGGGATGGGGGACGATGTAAATGCGGTATTCCGCTCTCATCCGCTGGACTTTTTAAGCGTGCTGGTGCCGGGCCGGTATACGGAACTGCTCTATCATTTTCTCATTATCCTGCGGATTTATCTTGCGGGACTGAGCTTTTCCGCATTCTGCCTGTACTGGAAAAAGAGAGAAAATGCTGTGCTGGCCGGCAGTATGATTTATATCAGCTGCGGCTATGTGCTGAAACTGGGACTGATGCATCCGACATTTGATTCCCCTCTGATTGTACTGCCGATTCTTCTGCTGGGAGCTGAACAGGTACTGCGTGGCGGAAGCTTTCTGCTGTTTTCTTTTGCGGTTGGCCTTGGTTTTATCAGTAATTATTATTTTATGTACATGTGTACGCTGGCACTGGCCGGGTATGTGATTCTGCGTTTTTTTGATCTTTACAGGGAACGCCGGATCAGAAATTTATTCGTTGCGGTACTGCGCATGGGCGGAGCATATCTTCTGGGAGCAGGGCTGGTAGCGGCCGTGCTGTTTCCGACAGTGGCCCGGCTGATGAGTTCTCTGCGGGTCGGAAGTCAGACAGGAGAAAATTTGCTTTATTACGAAAAACTGCAGAGGTATTATATGTGGTTTGTCGATCTGATCAGCCCTTACAGAAATACCGGCAGTAACACGCATCTGAACTGCAGTGTGCTGGTGCTGCCGGCCTTGGTGCTGCTGTTTGCCCGCAGATGGAGAGAAAAGCTGGCTCTGAAGCTGGCAGTAATTGCAGAGATTGGAATGCTGCTGATCCCTGCTGCCGGGTATGTGATGGGCGGTTTTGCCAATGTCAATAACCGCTGGATTTTTATCATGATATTTACCCTGGCTGTGATATGTGTGTCGGTGTGGGAGGATTTTTTTGCGCTGCGAAAGGCCGAAAAATACGGACTGACAGCCATACTGGTGATATTTGCCGGCATTGCGCTCGTTAGCTGGTTTGGTGATATGAAAAACGCATATGGCCTGATTGCGCTGGCGGAGCTTACTGTCTGCACTGTGCTTCTGCTTCTGGCAGACCGGATGAGAAAAGAAAAGCGGAAGTTGATATCAGCAGCGCTGGCGGCAGTGATTTTGCTCTCGGCAGGATTGAATGGTTATTTTACTTACAGTGACAACTGGGGAGATACGGCATCTGAATTTACAGACCGTGGAAAGACGATGACGGATTATCTGATGTCTCCGCAGGCGAAGCTTGCACAGACGGAAGACAACGGCTTCTACCGCGTTGATACCAGCGTAATGTCCACCGGAAATGAAAATTCTTCTATTATGCTGGAGTATCAGGGAATTTCCATGTACAACAGTATCGTGAACGGTAATCTGCTGGAATATCTTCTGGATCAGGAAAATCCGGGGGCCAATGCTGTACACCGGATTTTTGGAATGGATGGACGGACAGTTTCGGAGGCACTGGCGAATGTAAAATATTACATGACAGAAGAGGACGGGGAGAAATATGTTCCCTACGGATATGAGTTGCGTGAGGACCTTTCCTCAGATGGATATGAAATTTATGAAAACCAGTATCCACTGC
>CAKRNX010000261.1 GCA_934371475.1 uncultured Lachnospiraceae bacterium | reverse complement strand
CCAGTAGCTTCAGCTGTTTCTTCAGCCAGAGCGCTCATTCCCATGGAGAGCATCATTGCCAGAGAAAGTCCGCTGGCTAACATCATTTTTTTGTTCATTTTTGATATCCTCCTTCACGAATGAAACATTTCTTTTGTAAATTTATTATAACAAGAGAGCTTAAAAAAATAATCTCAAAAAAGATGCAAAGGATATGTAAAAACTTGTACCGGGTATCACTTTTCTTGCAATGCTGCCATTTTTTGCATTGCCGGATTTAATAAATATGCCATTCAATATCGCTCTCCGGATAGTTTTCCAGATCATCTGCATTCTCCTGCCGGATACAGGCGGGGTCAATATAACAGTCTTCCAGATTTTTTTCGCCGCGGATGGCTTTCATCAGCTGTTCGACAGCAACCTGCCCCATGCGGGAAGCATCCTGTTTGATAACGGCATCAATCGTTCCGTCTTTGATTGCGTCAATCTTGCTGGAATCCAGATCAAATCCGACCAGCTTCAGGTCAGACAGCTGCTTTGGGGCATCCATTTTGAGCTGAATCATACTGCTGGAAGAATACCCTTCCGCGCAGAAAACGCCGACAATGTCAGGATTGTCTTCCAGAATCTTAATAATTTTATCGCGCAGATAGATAGCGTTGGACTCACCCTCCAGGATCTGATCGACTTCCATATCGGGATAGGCAGAGAGCGCGTCGGAAAAACCTTCCACCCGCTCCATCTGATTCTGGTTGTCCAGATAGGAGACGATGACCACAATTTTGCCGGAACCGCTGCAGGCGTCAGCCATGCTTTTACCGGCGATCTGGCCTGCTTTAAAATTGTCTGTGCCCACATAGCAGGTGCGGTTGCTTTCCGGCACATCGCTGTCAATGAGGATCACGGGAATGTTGTGCTCCTGGGCGCTGCGAATGACCTGCAGCAGATCGTCATTTTCTCTGATACCGGCTGTGATGATGCCGTCCACATCGGACCAGACAGCACTCTGCAGAGAATTGACTTGTTTGGCGGCATCCAGTTCCGTAAAGCCGATGCATTTGACGTCTGTGTCAGAATCAGCGGCAGCTTCGGTAATTCCCCTGGCGGCCCGTCCCCAGTAGCCGGTATTGGCAAAAGAAGAGACAAACGTGATCCGTGTTTCTTTCGGAATAATATTTGTTTTTCGAATATGTACAAATCCCAGGGAGCTGGCAAACAGAGTCAGAAGCGCAGCACCTGCGATAAGATTTTTATTCATGAGAAGCCTCCTGAGAGATTTTCCGGTCTCCAAAGTACATCAGATGGGGGATTGACTCCCATCTCTGCAGATGCATGATGCGCACCTCGCAGCAAGAATGCTCCGGCATTCTTGAACAGATATTTCCATAAGCGGTCATTCACAGTCTGCGAAAAGTCTCTTTCAAACGTACACTGGCAAGATCAGGATTATAATTATTTCATTATAACGTATAGCGGGAGGGAAAGTAAAGCGGCAGGAAAAACGCTTTTGAAATGATTCGCTGTCACTTTTTCTCAGGCTGAACAGTAAAATAATACGATTTGGAGATATGAAACAAAAAATTGATTAGAAAAAACCTGCCCTGTATATTGCTGTACAGAGCAGGCTCTTTTTACTTAATTTCTAAATCAATATTTATCAGAGTGATTTATGACTTCTGTTTCAGGTTTACATTACTCACCCAGAGACTGAGAAGCCATCCAGCTCAGCAGAGAAACTTCTTCGCCATTGATGTTAGCAGAAACCTGATCGTTGTAAACGTATGTCCATGACCAGTGTCCATCGTATTCGTGAGGCTGATCATTTTCCTGTCTGTACAGACCGGTCCGATCAGATACGTTGTCAAAGAATGTCATATGTACGTTCTCAGCTCCAGCCTCTTTCAGACGAACGTAAGTCGGCAGAGAGTAGATAACCGGATCCAGAGTTGTGTCTGTCTGAGACAGTACAAACCAAATTGCCTGATCTTTCAGGATGTTGATATCTTCATCAGATACCAGAGTATCAGCCAGACCTTCGCATACCGGATATCCTGCTGCGAAGTATTCCGGATAATCTCTCAGAAGAAGCATGGTCATGTATCCGCCGTTGGAGCATCCGCCAACGTAGATGCGGTTCTCATCAACATTGTTGTTAGCAACGTAGTCCTGAAT
>CAKRNX010000260.1 GCA_934371475.1 uncultured Lachnospiraceae bacterium | reverse complement strand
GTTACAGTTCCATAATTGACACATCCGATCACGAGTCCTTCATAATAGCTGCTGCCCTCATGAACACCAACAATACCTCCGGCTGTGATGCCTGTCACCGCTCCATAGTTATCGCATCCGATCACTGAGGTAGTAGAACCACAGTTTCCCAAAATGCCACCCGCTATGGTTCCGCTGACCGATGCATAACTGACGCAGCCGCGGAATACTTCATCCATTCCCTGTACAGCTCCTGCCAGACCGCCTGCTGCAACCGGTGATGATATATCCCACTCTGCTACCGGTGCTTCCACTGTCACAGTTTCTGCCACCGTGCAGTTTTCAATCACTGACCGGTCAGGCAATCCCCCCGCAATCGCTCCCACATAATTTGTCCCGGAAAATGAACTGTCCGCAATCGTCAGGTCATGAATATATACTTCTTTTTTATCATCTTCAGGAGGTCCGAGGCGGAACAGCCCCACACTTTCTCCATATGTTTCACTTTTCATATGAACGCCGGAAATCATATGGCCATTGCCGTCAAACTCCCCTGCAAAACTTCCAGCAATATTATAAACCTGCCCGTCTTTCTTACTCGTATGCACATAGCTGCCGCCCACAGGAAGCAGTGCAGCATTTTCCCCGGTAAATGCATCTGTCAGATCAATGTCAGCTGTCAGAATGGCGTTCTCCTCCACTGACATCTGATATCCCCAATTATTGCCGCTCTGTTCGATCACATCCGGGATCTCTGCATTGATCAGTCTCGCAAATTCCACAAAATCTTCTGCCGAGCCAATTTCATAAAAACCTTCTTCATTTTTTGTCAGAAAAGTATCCGGAGAGCTCTTTTCTGCCCCGGAAGCAGCTTCTTCTGTCTTATCTTCCTGTTGTTCTGTTTCTGATCCGGTGACCACACTCTCATTCTCCGGATCCTTCTCCTCTGTTGATGAGACTGCCTCTGTCGCTGTTGCCTGTTTTTCTGTTTCCTTTTTTTTTTGTGCCCCCGCAGGCTGTCAGGCCAAGAGCCAGACTGCCAATCAGCAGGGCATAACCGCATTTTCTTATCATCATGCTCACTCTCCCTTTCCTAACAATATTACCTTGTCAAAACACAAATAATACCACATTTTCTGACACTGTAATATTGATAAATAAAATTTATGGATATTATTATATCACCGTGTGTGGACATTCTCAATCTGTTTTGCAGCCTGCGTCCAAATTACAGACAGAAACAGGACAGACATAATGCATTCCCGGGAATGCCTGGAACGAAATATGCAAAGCGCGGGACGTTCATGATACTACGCTTGGCATGCCGCATATCTGTATTAATTTTTCTTGAATTACCTTGAAGTATCATCGGAGCTGCTGTATAATTTTCCTACTAAATTGGGAGGTGGGTAAACATGACAAAAGCTGAAATAATAACATTCATTGAAACGATGAAAGAATTCGATGACTTCTGGACTGAAGAGCAGGTTGAGGACGTTTACGGAAATATGTCTCTTGAAAACGCTATTGCAGACAGAAAATCATCAAATACGAAATTTGCAGAAATCGTCAGAAAAATTTTAAATTAAAAAAAGGAAAACCCACTCTTGACAAAGAGTCAAAAAAGAGGACAGCCGTATAGTGCGGATGTCCTCTTTTGAGATTATATAAAACTTGATTTTACTGGATTATTTAGAACTTGCCAGCGTTTGCTGCTTCCTCAATGGAAACTGCAACGGATACAGTCATACCAACCATGGGGTTGTTTCCTGCACCGATCAGGCCCATCATCTCTACGTGAGCCGGTACGGAAGAAGAACCTGCGAACTGTGCATCGCTGTGCATACGTCCCAGTGTATCAGTCATACCGTAGGAAGCCGGACCTGCAGCCATGTTATCCGGATGCAGTGTACGTCCTGTGCCGCCGCCTGATGCTACAGAGAAGTATTTCTTGCCTGCTTCCAGACGCTCTTTCTTATAAGTACCTGCTACCGGATGCTGGAAACGGGTCGGATTGGTGGAGTTACCGGTGATGGATACGTCCACGTTCTCTTTCCACATGATTGCAACACCTTCCGGAACGCTGTTTGCGCCGTAGCAGTTAACTTTTGCACGAAGACCCTCGGAGTAGGATTTTCTGGAAACTTCTTTTACTGTGTTGGTGTACGGATCATAC
>CAKRNX010000259.1 GCA_934371475.1 uncultured Lachnospiraceae bacterium | reverse complement strand
GCTCTGTTTTGAGAGGTAATATTTAAAGAAAAAGCCCGTAAAATCAATACTTTAGGGCTTGACATTATAGGAAGGAGGCGTGGCATGAAACACGGAATTTACTACGCATACTGGGAAAAAGAATGGTCTGCAGATTATGTAAAGTATGTTGAAAAGGTGGCTGATCTGGGGTATGATATCCTGGAAATAGGTGGAACTCCGCTTCCGGATTATACAGAGGAAGACATCAGCCGTCTCAAATTAGCAGCTGATGCAGCCGGGATTGAGCTTACAGTAGGATACGGCCCGTCCGCCGGGCATAATGTGGGTAATCCCCAAGTGAGAGAAGAGGCGCTGGAGTGGTATAAGCGTCTGTTTTCCGTCATGGAAAAACTGGACAGCCATATCATTGGAGGCGCACTGTATTCTTACTGGCCGGTAGATTACTCATTACCGATCAAAAAGGAAGAAGACTGGAAAACAGCAGTGGAAGGTATGAGAATGCTCTCAGCTATCGCTGCAGAATATGGGGTAGAGTTAAATCTGGAATGCCTGAACCGGTTTGAAAATTATCTTCTGAACACGGCTGAAGAAGGCGTTCGTTTTGTAAAAGAGACAGAGTGCAGCAATGTCTGGGTGATGCTGGATACATTCCATATGAATATAGAAGAGACCAGTATCGGCGGTGCGATCCGTACTGCGGGCAACCTGCTGGGACACTTCCATACCGGAGAGTGCAACCGTATGGTTCCAGGAAAGGGGAGAACTCCGTGGAAGGAGATCGGAGAGGCTCTGTCTGATATAGGATACCAGAAACGTGTTGTTATGGAACCGTTTGTGACCAGAGGAGGACAGGTTGGCCAGGATATCAAAGTATGGCGGGAACTGATGGGAAACGTCACCGAGGCTGCACTTGACCGGGATGCAAAGGAGGCTCTGCGCTTTCAGAGATATATGCTGGACGGAACCATGGAAAAGTGAGCGTGTAAATGATAACAATAGGGCAGATTGCAGAAATGGCGGGGGTTTCCAAGTCAACGGTTTCCCGGGTGCTTAACAGCAGCGGTTATGTGCATGAACAGACCAGGGAAAAAATTGAGACAATTATCAGGGAATATCACTATTCTCCATCCGCATCGGCACAGAGTCTTTCCAAACAGAAGACAAATACCATTGGGGTACTGGTGCCGGAGCTGGGAAATACTTTTTTTACAGAAGTGCTTGCCGGGGTGGCGGAGGTTGTGGATGAGAATAACTACACTATGATTGTCTGCAATACAGAGAACAGCGCAGAAAAAGAGAGAAATGCGCTGAATATGATGGAGCAGCAGCGGGTGCAGGGGATCATCTTTACACCGGCTATCGGATATTCCGATGCGGAAGCGGCCAAGTATATCCGGATTCAGCTGAAGCATCTGAAGGTTCCGGTCGTTCTGGTGGACAGAGAGATTGAGAATGTCCAGTGGGACGGGGTATTTTATGAAAATTTTCAGAGCGGATATCTGGCGGCGGAGCAGCTGATCAAAAGAGGAAACCGAAAAATCGGCATTATTAACGGAGATATGGATCTGAAACATGCCAGGGAGCGTTATCGCGGCTACCTGCAGGCCATGGAGGATTATAATCTGCCTGTTGACAAACGATATATTTACACGGGCAATTATTCTCTGAATACAACGTATGAGATTACCAGAAAGATGATCCAGTCCTGTGATTATCCGGAGGCATTGGTGCTTTCCAACAATACGACGACACTGGGATTTATCCGTGGTATGAAGGAGTGCGGGAAAGAGCCGGATGATGAAATACAGATTGTAGGTATCGACCATATCCCGGTGCTGGATATGATCGGCTACAGATATGACTGCATTACCAGAGATACGAAGGGAATGGGAAGAAAAGCTATGGAGCTTCTGATGGAACGTTTTCAGAACCCTGACCGTGAGAGAAAAATATATATGATTCCCTGTATTCTGAAAGTATGCAGCTAAAATGCAGAGAAGATGCCTGCAAAAACCGGCGTGTATAGTTTGTGGAAGCTGCTGATATATATCTGAATGGCAATGTCCGTATAAGCAGAGACAGGAGACTGCCGCAACGTGGAAGGGCCGTTTGCAGGTGTCCGCGGGCGGCAGTTTTTGGGTATAGGAGAATTCTGATAATTACTTGTGCCGGAAGTCTCCGGCACGGCACACATTGTCTGGGGCGATGGATCTGCAC
>CAKRNX010000258.1 GCA_934371475.1 uncultured Lachnospiraceae bacterium | reverse complement strand
CCGCTGATGTGATCTCCATGAAAATGAGTAAAGCAAATCACATCAATCGGCTTAAAACTCCAGCCTTTTTCCTTGATGGCAATCTGCGTCCCTTCTCCGCAGTCAATCAGCAGACTGCTGCCGTTGTATCTGACCATCAGAGATGTCAGCCAGCGGTAGGGAAGAGGCATCATCCCGCCGCTTCCCAGCAAACAAATATCTATCATACGTTTTAAATCCTCACTATCGTAATATTATATTCCGCATATCTGCCAGCTGCATGGCCTCTTTCTACAGAAATTCAGTCTGCACCTTTCTGGTGGGCGGAATTTGAAATGTTTCAGTTATCTCATCATAACATGTCTCGCACAGACAGAAAGAATGGATCTCTCCGTCTTTCCCGGAGAAATAGTTCCATACCTGTTCCCCAAAAAACACGCCCTCTCTGAGCGTCCCCCATTCTGTCCAGATCCTGCGCCCGCATTTATTACATTTACATGCCTCTTTGAAAATCTTTTCTTTTTCTTTCTGAAAAACATGTTCTTTGCCGGAATTTCTGTATTCTCTCATATCCTGTTCTCCTTTATGGCAGTCTGTCCCAGCCGCATTGTCACCTCTGCCCGGTTATGATTACCAGACAGCCCCATGGTTCTGTCCCATAGTATGTTTGAAAAAAGCTTTTCGTAAGCTGCAAATTCCCGTTTGTGAAAAACTTCGCTCAAACGAGGGCAAAATTCTCTGCAAAGCAGAACCTGCGAACTGCAGAAATGTTTTTTCAAACACGCCCTAACATATTATAATAGCCTGTCTGCCCGCTGCCTAGTGGAAAGAGCTTCCAGCTGTCTCTGAACCATATTTGAAAACCTGCTTCGGTCTGTTTTTGGCTGTCCTATAGAGGCTATATCCGGCGAAAGTCACCTCACATCTGATGTCCACATGATCAATGCATCTTCCGTCGGTTTTTCATAAAAGCGCTTCCGCACTCCCACGCCATGAAATCCAAGTGTCTCATACAGATGTATCGCCGCCTTGTTCCCGGTACGTACCTCCAAGGTAAAGCGCTCAATTCCCTGTTTTCTTCCTTCTTCCATCAACGCCGAAATCATTCGGCGGGCCACTCCCTGCCCCCTGAACGCCTCCTGCACTGCAACATTCGTAATATCCGCTTCCTCAAAAGAGCGCAGGAGCCCGCAGTAGGCGATCACTCTCTCCGTCTCTCCCTGACAGACATATGTGATCATATATATCGTATTCTTTGACTGCAACGAACTTTGAAACCCATCTCTGCTCCACGGGATACTGAAAATTTCCTGCTCAATCTGTGATACTTGATCCAGATCCTCCTCCTTCATGAAACGAATCCCGCCGTATTCACTCGCCATCTTTTGTCGAGTCCTCCTTAGAAAGCCGCTCTGCTCTCTCCCGCTCAGCCTGAGACACTCTCAGATAATCCGGCTGATGGGCCGCTGCCGTCTCCGCTCTGCCCTGACGCAGATACTCCATTCCGCAGACAGCTACTGCCGCTGCCCGCTGACCATTCAGATTGGCCGGAGCAAAAGAAAACGGAACCGTCAGCAGCTGCAGCAGCTGTTCCCTGTACGCATCAACACCGTCACCCAAAAGTATCAGCTCTCTGCCAATTTTATTCAGTTTCTCCGCCGCTTTCTCAATAGACACTGCCATCTGATCTGCCAGGATCTGCATTTTTCCCTTCTCAAATGTATAAATGCCGGTATATACCTGAGCTCTTCTCGCATCCATCATCGGGCAGATCACTTTGTCACTGCCCCAGAAATTATAAGCCATTCCTTCCAGTGTAGGAACATGAATCAGGGGCTTATTCAGCGCAAGTCCCAGTCCTTTTGCCGTAGCCGAGCCAATCCTGAGTCCCGTAAATGATCCCGGTCCTCCGGACACTGCAATAGCATCCAGGGTATTCAAGTCAAGCTCAATCATATCCGCTGCTTCCTTCAACATCGGAAGAAGCGTCTGTGAAGGTGTATTTTTATAATTTACTGTATATTCAGCCAGAAGGCGGTCATCCTCAGCGATTGCCACCGTTGCCACCATTCCCGAACTGTCCAGTGCCAGTATTTTCATACTACCCATCCTTTCCGGTCATCCATTGTGCTCCGTCAGCGTAATGCGACGGTAATCAAAACCTTTCTCCAGATCCTTTTCTATTTTTATTTCCGTATAATACTCCGGCAGAATGTCCTCAATCAGATTTGCCCATTCAATCAGGCAGACAC
>CAKRNX010000257.1 GCA_934371475.1 uncultured Lachnospiraceae bacterium | reverse complement strand
CCTCTGGCCACTGTAAGAATCGTTCCCTCCTTGGGCTTCATAACAGCCTTGTACGCCGTCTCCACAGCCTTCTGGAAAGCCTGGGCAAGCAGCTCTACATCAATTTCCTGTCTATCTCGGATAATTTTGCAGAATCCGCGGAAAAGCTGGGAGAGAATGACACCGGAATTGCCTCTTGCGCCCCTGAGGGAGCCGGATGAGATTGCCTTGGCCAGTTTCTCCATAGACACATCCTCCAGACTGGCAACTTCTTTGGCCGCTGACATGATCGTCAGAGTCATATTGGTTCCTGTATCGCCATCCGGCACAGGAAAAACGTTCAGTTCATTAATCCATTCCTTTTTTGACTCAAGATTCTTGGCTCCTGCCAGAAACATTTTTGACAGAAGTTGTGCGTCTATAGTATTTACACTCACAGCGGTTTCCTCCTTAATCTATCACTCTTACGCCTTCCACAAAGATGTTGATCTTCTCAACCTCCATCCCTGTAAAGGCCTCCAGCTTGTATTTCACATTCTCCAGCAAATTGTTGGCCACTGCGGAAATACTTACGCCATAAGAGACAATAACATGAAAATCCAGTGTGATTTTATTATTTTCCACTTTTACATTAATTCCCCGTTCCAGATTTTCTCTTTTTAATAATTTGACCAGTCCATCCTTCATATTAACACTGGCCATTCCGACAATACCGAAACATTCCACAGCAACGCTGCCTGCGTAGGTAGCGATTACGTTGGAATCGATCACGATAGAACCCAGTGAATTGCTCATACGTCCGTTCATCATCTATACCTCCGATCATATATATCCGCATAATTCCGGCATTTTAAAGCATATTTGAAAAATCTTTTTGCAAACTGAAAGTTCCAGCCTGTGGAAATTAGGCCTGCCGGTATTTTATCTCACAGATATCCTGTCTGTCCTTTCTAATAACTATGCAGGCTCATTGTAACAGATAAAATCCAAAAAGAAAATAAGTATTTTCTTATTTCATAAATTATTTCAATTTTTTTTAATTTTCACTTGCAAAATGTACAACCTTCTGGTAAAATAAATTTCGTTGCAGGTCTATTATGAATTAGACTTAATATGTTCCAAGGAGGTGCGGTCATGGCTAGATGTGCTATTTGTGATAAAGGTGCTCATTTCGGAAACAATGTGAGCCATTCTCATAGAAGAAGTAACAAGATGTGGAAATCCAACATCAAACACGTTACCTGTAAAGTGGACGGAGCTTCTAAAAAATTGTACGTATGTACTTCCTGCTTAAGATCAGGTAAAGTTGAGAGAGCTTAATTACATGAAAAGTAAGGCACTGCGCATCGCAGTGCCTTTTTTTCATTTCACAGGAAATTGCATCCTGTGAAAAAAATTATCCGCACACAAAAAGATTATAGCCAAGCAAAAGAAGTCCCAGAATCAGAATGGCCTGCATCAGTACACTCTGAATAAACAGGCCAATTAACATTCCCACTGCAATGCAGAAAAGGGTATATCCGCAAAGACGCCTCATATCATCGCCTCCTGTTACGTTTCCCCTTTCTTCAGTATATGCAGCTTTATTCCAAAGCAGACATCCCGTCTGCGTTTCCCCGATTTCCGGCTTATACCACAATGCCATACGCAAAACAGGAGCTTGTTTTAAAAGTGTTCTTCCTTGTCCGCTGCATTACGGCAGGCTTTTTCTACCTCTTCGTCTGTCTCTTCTTTTTTCTTCGCACCGGCTCCCGGAACAAATTTATTGACGATGTCAGGCACCATATCCAGTATCTTGGTTACGCTGTCCTGCTGCTTGATATTTACCAGTTTTACTGTTCCGTCTTTGATTACCAGAACTGCACTGGGGGACATTTTGCCGCCCATTCCGCCGCCTCCGTTATTTTTCCGTTCCTCAGATTTGGCTGACGCCGCCACACCGAACATCACATCTGCCAGAGGAAGAATGATCGTATCGCCTATGTGTATCGCATCTCCCACCACGGTCTTTGTCGTCACAAAATTCTCCATTCCCTTAAATAAGGAATCTATTGTTGTCTGAAAATTGTCTGCCATTCTCAACTTCCTCCTTTAACTCTTCTGATCAATGTTCTAAGCTGTCTGTCCCTCCACAGCACCGCTGCAGTCCACAGGATGTGACAGACCCGGATCCTTCCTTTCATTGCGATATCTGTCTCTAAAACCATCTCGGTAAATTCCGGCTGCAGTTCAAATTCATCTGCCCGGGCGGGAAGGATCATATAAAGTAACCCTGTCACCATTCCCGTC
>CAKRNX010000256.1 GCA_934371475.1 uncultured Lachnospiraceae bacterium | reverse complement strand
GCAGATCATTAAGCTCCTGCAGATTCCACTCGGAATTTTCCTGATTGTCCTGAATACAGATATCTACTACCTTATTCATAGTATCATGGATCATCTTGAATACGGAATCTCTCATGTTCTCGCCATCCAGTACCTTGCGGCGCTCTGCATAGATAATCTCTCTCTGCTCATTATTTACCTGGTCATACTCCAGCAGGTTTTTACGGATACCAAAGTTGTTGCTCTCAATCTTGGTCTGTGCTTTCTCAATCGCAGAAGAAAGCATCTTGTGCTCAATCTGCTCATTCTCCTGCACACCCAGAGACTTGAACACCTTCATCATCTTATCTGAACCAAACAGACGCATCAGATCATCTTCCAGTGAAATATAGAAGCGAGACTCACCCGGATCTCCCTGACGACCCGAACGGCCACGCAGCTGATTATCAATACGTCTTGATTCATGGCGCTCAGTACCGATAATTTTCAGACCACCTGCTGCCTTTGCCTCGTCATCCAGCTTGATATCCGTACCACGGCCGGCCATATTGGTTGCAATCGTCACGGCTCCGTGAATACCTGCATCTGCCACAATCTCAGCCTCCAGCTCATGGAACTTGGCGTTCAGCACTTTATGCTGAATACCTTCTCTGCGCAGCATACCGGAAAGCAGCTCGGAAACCTCGATGGTAATCGTACCAACCAGTACCGGCTGTCCCTTTGCATGGGCTTCTTTCACGGCATCTACTACTGCACGGTATTTTTCTTTCTTTGTCATGTAAACAGCGTCGTTAAGGTCCTTTCGCTGAACCGGGCGGTTGGTCGGTACCTCTACCACATCCATGCCATAGATATCACGGAACTCCTGCTCCTCTGTCAGAGCTGTACCTGTCATACCTGACTTTTTCTTATATTTGTTGAAGAAGTTCTGGTAGGTAATCGTAGCCAGCGTCTTGCTCTCACGTTTTACCTTTACATGCTCTTTCGCCTCGATTGCCTGATGCAAACCATCGGAATAACGGCGGCCCGGCATAATACGTCCGGTAAACTCATCTACAATCATAACCTCATCGTCTTTTACCACGTAATCGCGATCGCGGAACATCAGGTTATGGGCACGCAGCGCCAGAATAATGTTATTCTGAATCTCAATATTGTCCGGGTCAGACAGGTTGTCAATCTGGAAGAATTTCTCAACCTTTTTGATACCGTCCTGAGTCAGTGTCACAACTTTGTCTTTTTCATTGACAATGAAATCGCCTGTCTCTGTGATCTCCTCACCCATGAGGGCAGTCATCTTGGTCACTTCACCGCTGGCTTCGCCGCGCTCCATCTGTCTGGCAAGAATATCACACACTTCATACAGCTTGGTTGACTTGCCGCTCTGTCCAGAAATGATCAGAGGAGTTCTGGCCTCATCGATCAGAACCGAATCCACCTCATCAATGATCGCGTAAACAAGGTCTCTCTGCACCAGCTGCTCTTTGTAGATAACCATGTTATCTCTCAGATAATCAAATCCCAGCTCACTGTTGGTAATATAAGTAATATCGCAGGCATACTGTTTTCTTCTCTCGTCATTGTCCATGGCATTGAGCACACAGCCCACCTTCAGTCCAAGGAACTCATGAACTTTGCCCATCCACTCCGCATCACGGCGTGCCAAGTAGTCATTGACGGTAACGATGTGTACACCCTCGCCTGTCAGCGCATTCAGATATGCAGGAAGAGTTGAAACAAGAGTTTTACCTTCACCGGTTCTCATCTCTGCGATACGTCCCTGGTGAAGGATGATGCCACCGATCAGCTGCACACGATAATGCTCCATGCCCAGCACACGCTTGCCCGCCTCACGGACTGTGGCAAATGCCTCGGGCAGCAGGCTGTCCAGTGACTCTCCTTCCGCATATCTCTTTTTATACTCATCTGTCTTACCACGCAACTCCTCATCGCTCAGAGCCTGCATGGTTGGTCTAAGGCTCTCTATCTTATCAACCAAGGGAAGGATCCTTTTCAGCTCCCTCTGGCTGTGAGTGCCAAACATTTTCTGTACAAGATTCATCTTAGTTCTCCTAATTCTGATTTTGATGCTATAAACAGTATCTATTGTAACACTTTCATGTACTAAACACAATCAGTTTTTTTGTATGCACGCCTGGCGCACTGGCAGAACAAAAGTGTGCTCGCACATCCCGCGGGTCACAACTTTGACAGCGCAGCTTTTGTTCCGCGCGCGAGCAGGCTTCTTCTCTGCGAGCTGCGCAGTCTACACTCCGTTTCGGTCGGTGCAAAGC
>CAKRNX010000255.1 GCA_934371475.1 uncultured Lachnospiraceae bacterium | reverse complement strand
CTAGATGGAACGGATCAATCATATTGACATCATTCAGATCAGCAGTAGCTGCCTCATAAGCAAGGTTCACCGGATGCTTCAGCGGAATATTCCAGATTGGGAATGTTTCAAACTTAGCATATCCGGCCTTGATCCCGCGCAGATTGTCATGGTAAAGCTGGGACAGGCAGGTGGCCATCTTTCCGCTGCCCGGTCCGGGCGCCGTAATAACTACCAGGGGACGTTTCGTCTCAATATAGTCATTTTTTCCAAATCCCTCATTACTGAGGATGAGTGGAATATTGGCAGGATATCCCTCAATCGTATAATGCAGATAAACTCTGATGTTTTTTTTCTCCAGCTTCTCTTTGAACTGTCTTGCGCCGTTCTGTCCCTCATAATGAGTAATCACAATACTTCCCACATACAGTCCTTTATTTTCAAATTCACCGATCAGACGCAGCACATCGACATCGTATGTAATGCCCAGATCACCGCGGACTTTGTTCTTTTCGATATCGGCAGCGCTGATGACAATCACAATTTCTGCCATATCAGCCAGTTGAAGGAGCATCCGCAGCTTGCTGTCCGGTTCAAATCCAGGAAGTACACGGGATGCATGATAATCATCAAAAAGTTTCCCGCCAAACTCCAGATACAGTTTGTCTCCGAATTTGCTAATCCTGTCTTTAATATGTTCTGATTGAATTTTTAAGTATTTCTCGTTGTCAAATCCTTTTTTCATCTTATGTCTCCTGAAATTAATCCCAGAGTCTGGACGGATATACGCCCTTCTCCAGCAATTCTTTAAAATCCGCAATCACGGACGGTACATCTTCCTTGTAAGTAACTCCAAACCATTTATCTCTGGTCTTGAGTACGGTAATCTGCGCACGGTCTTCCTTCAGCAGCTGATCCATGATCGTAGGCAGAAGATACTCAGCCTTCAATGCAGTCTCAGGTGTAATCTCTGACAGGAAATGCACAAAACCATTCTCCAATTCCTCAAAGAAATCCGGTGTGTAGCCCCACATATTCATAGAAACGAGCTGATTGGCATTAATCGGCGTAAGAAGCCCCGCTTCATCTTTCACTGCAGCCCCTTCCGGTGTCTTTATGATATTTTTTGTTTCAAGCACACCTCTCAGTTCGGAATTCTCATCTAAAACGCAGATGCCTCTGGTTACTCCACCGTGATCCGACAGAGTGTTTTTCAGCACAAACCCGGCCATACAGGCAGAGTAACTGCCCTTTTCCCCTGATTCCTGTGAAACCAGATACTCATGGACCCGCGCAAATGCTTCTTTCCCATAATAATCATCCGCATTGATCACCGCAAAAGGCTCGTGAATCAGATCTTTGCAGCACAGAATCGCCTGACCTGTTCCCCAAGGTTTCACTCTTCCCTCAGGTACAGTAAAGCCGGCTGGAAGATCATCCTTCTCCTGAAATGCATAAACAACTTCTACTACTTTCTCAATCCTCTTACCGATGATTTCACGGAAATCTTTTTCCAGATCTTTGCGAATTACAAATACTACTTTGTTAAAACCAGCCTTCACTGCATCATAAATAGAGTAATCCATTATGATTTCTCCGTTAGGGCCAAATGATGTAAGCTGCTTGATGCCTCCGCCAAAGCGGCTCCCAATACCAGCGGCCATAATAACAAGTGCCGTTTTTTTCATATTTAATTTTCTCCTTCTTTTCTGCATCATCTGTGCTCCAAATGGGCTATTCAATGCCATACTGTCAAGATTATATTACCTGTATCTATACTACTACATTCCCCAAAACGTGGCAAGGACAACTTCTCTCTTAACTTTTTTTAAAAAAGGCTTGCAAAATCCAGTAAAAAAATATATAATATGAGCGTTGGCAGTTTTGTCAAGCCGAATTAGCTCAGTTGGTAGAGCAACGCATTCGTAATGCGTAGGTCGTGGGTTCGAGTCCCATTTTCGGCTTATAGAAAGAGATCCTGTGTTACAGGATCTCTTTTTTTAATCAAATCAGTCTTCTCCTTCCATCACGAATCGTATTCACAGCATTGCCTTTCCCCTGCAATAAGTCTGTACAATCTGATAATCATCATCCAGCACAGCCAGATCTGCATCATACCCCACGCATATCTTTCCTTTCCGGTTATCGACCCGGAGGCAGCGTGCAGGATTGCTGGTACACGCATTGACTGCCATATCAAAAGGCACACCTGCCTGCTCCACCAAAATCTTCAATCCCTGATTCATAGAAAGTGTGCTCCCTGCAATCGTGCCGGACTCTTTTAGATAGGCAAGCCCATCT
>CAKRNX010000254.1 GCA_934371475.1 uncultured Lachnospiraceae bacterium | reverse complement strand
ACGGGCATCCAGCCGGGATCCGGAGTAGGAAATCACAGGCAGGGCATTAACCGGGAGGCGTTGCAGATACCGGTGATAGCGATCGGAGTGCCTACAGTGGTGGATGCGGCTACGATTGTAAATGATACGATGGAAAATCTTGTGGAAGCACTGGATCAGTCGGAACAGGGACAGCATCTCGGAGGAATGCTGGGGACGCTTGACCGGGCGGAAAAATATCAGCTGATCCGGGAACTGATAGCGCCTCATCTGACCACGATGTTCGTAACGCCGAAAGATATTGATGATACGGTAAAACGGCTGAGTTATACAATTTCAGAGGCGCTGAATATGATTTTTGCAGGTGGTTATAATTTTACAGGATACAATTAATTTCCTGTGAAAAAATAAAAGTGTGCCGTGCATACCCCGCGAGTTATCACTTTGGCAGAACAATTTTTGTTCCGCGCGTGAGCAGGCTGCGTCAGCAATATACTTCTTTTCTGCGAGCTGCGCAGTCTTAAAAAAAGTCATATTTGGCTGTGCCGCTTCATATAATTTCCGGAAGGGGGATTGCTATGAAGAGGGGACAGCAATGGTTTCAGAGAGTGGTCCGGTGCCTGATTGCAGGCACTGGTTTTTATATTCTGTATCGCGGCGGCGGGATCCTGGCAGAGAACGGATGGCTCAAAAAAGACGGCGGGAGAGAGGCGGCCATTGCGGTGATGAAACAGGTCGCGGCTGATCTGTATCTGCCGGATTATCAGGAGGTGCTAAGACAGGACGCCGGAAAAAAAGGACTGGCTGCCCTGTGGGGGCGGGAAGTATTCCCTGTGCTGTCAGAGCTGGGGCAGGAGCTGAAGCGGAGCGTGTTAGACAGCAGCGAAAGCGGAAAAGAGACAGAACAGACTACAGAGCAGGAGACTGTCGGCCGTATCCTGCTGCAGGCGCAGGATTACAGCCTGTCTGAGAAACAGAAGGTGCAGCAGAATGCGGTGACGGAAACAAGCAAAGCGGACGCAGAAAAAGAAAATATGAAAAAAGAAAATACAGAAAAAGAGAATATAGAAAAAAAGGATACAGGGACGAAAGACAACAAGCTTAAGGAAGAATATCAGGAAAATGGGACGGAAATGGAAAAAGAGACAGCTCTAAGGCTGGAAGCGGATGAGGATAAAAAGATTTTGGATGGAGAAGAAGATGCGGACAGGGAAAGAGAAGATGCTATAAAAGCGGGGAATACAACAGAGGGTTCTGAGACAGATATCGGTAAAGAAAAAGGAACAGAAGCACAAACAGAGGAACAGACTGGCAGTACAGACATGGAAAAGACAGCAGATGAGGACGGTTCCGGACAGGATTTGAATGGGAACCGGACAGAAAATAAGGGATGGATGACAGAAACGGAAACAGATCAGTCAGAAGATCAGGAAGTTCTGGCATCGGGGCTGGCAGATTTTAATTATCTGCTGAATCATTATTTTGTGGTAGACGAGGATACCATGGCAGATGCATCTCTTCTGGATGCAAAAAAATTTCTGAAGGAAGATCTGACCATCGACAAGGATCCCGATGTTCCCCAGATTTTGATTTATCACAGTCATTCGCAGGAAATGTTTCTTGATTCGACGGAAGGAGATCTCTCCACGGGCATTATCGGGATCGGGGATTATCTGACGGAACTGATGGAGAAACGATATGGTTATCGGGTCATTCATGATAAAGGAGTCTATGACCTTGTGGACGGAGTGCTGGACCGGAGCGCCGCCTACGATTACGCCAGGGCGGCGGTGGAGCAGATTTTGGAAGAATATCCGACGATCGAGGTTGTGATTGATCTGCACCGGGATGGCGTGGAGGGGATCCATTTTGTGACAGAAGAAAACGGGAAAGAGACAGCGAAAATCATGTTCTTTAATGGAATATCCAGAGACAGCAGCGGAAACGAGAACGGCTACCTGCCCAATCCTTACATAGAGCAGAATCTTGCATTCTCATTCCAGCTGCAGCTGGCGGCGGAAAAGAAATATCCCGGTTATACCAGAAATATTTACCTGAAAGGTCAGCGCTTTAACCTGCATCTGCGCCCGCGGTCACTTCTGATCGAAGCAGGATCCCAGCTCAATACGATCGAAGAAGAAAAAAATGCCATGGAGCCGCTGGCAGATATTCTGGATCAGGTACTTTCTGGAGAGCAGTAGCTGTTGATTTATGATTGCTGTTTTCAGTGTAAAAAGTGTTTCAGGTGTGGGCAACTCTGTTTTGGGAAAGCAACTCGTTGCAGCTTTCGGATTATTTGTGAACTGTAATGAGT
>CAKRNX010000253.1 GCA_934371475.1 uncultured Lachnospiraceae bacterium | reverse complement strand
TACTGTATGAATATTCTGATGAGCCTGATGATGCTCTCCCTGATTTTTGTCATGCTGACGATGAGTGAGGCCAGCGGAGAGCGTGTGGCTGAGGTGTTAAATGAGAAGAGCAGTCTGGTGAATCCGAAAGATCCGGACTATGAGGTGGAAAACGGAAGCATTGAGTTTGATCATGTAAGCTTCTCGTATAACACAAAAGCGGAGCGTCCGGTACTGGATGATATCCATTTGTCGATCAAATCAGGAGAAACGATCGGTATTATCGGCGGAACAGGAAGTTCCAAGTCCAGTCTCGTCAATCTGATCAGCCGTCTGTACGATGTGACGGAAGGAAGCGTCAAAGTCGGAGGTAAGGATGTGCGCCGGTATGATCTGGAGACGCTGAGAAATCAGGTGGCTGTGGTACTTCAGAAAAATGTACTGTTTTCCGGCACCATTCTTGACAACCTGCGTTGGGGAAATGAATATGCGACCGAAGAGGAATGCAGGTATGCCTGCAGACTGGCCTGCGCAGATGAATTTATCGAGCAGTTCCCGGATAAGTACAATACTCACATTGAGCAGGGCGGAACAAACGTGTCCGGCGGTCAGAAACAGAGGCTTTGTATTGCCAGGGCACTGCTGAAAAAACCGAAGATTCTGATCTTGGATGATTCCACCAGTGCCGTAGATACCGCTACGGATGCAAGGATCCGTCGGGCTTTCGCCGAGGAGATCCCCGATACAACCAAGCTGATTATCGCGCAGCGCATCAGCAGTGTGCAGAATGCCGACCGGATCATTGTAATGGACAATGGAAAAGTAAATGGATTTGGCACGCATGAAGAGCTGCTGGAGCACAACGAGATCTACAGAGACGTATATGAGTCACAGATGAATGGCTCAGGTGATTTTGATGAGAATGGAGGTGCGCAGTAATGGCAGAACAGAGAGAGACACAGAAAATGGCAGCACCTGCCGGGCGAGGTCCGATGAGGGGGAACAGAGGACCCGCGCCTAAGCTGGACAATAGCGGTTATCTGATCCGCCGTCTGATGAAATATGTAACCCAGAATTATATGATACAGTGTATTGTGGTGTTGGTGTGCATTGTAGTCAGTGTGCTGGCCAATGTGCAGGGAACCATGTTCATGAAGACACTGATTGATTCGTATATTACGCCGCTTCTGCTGGCAGAGCATCCTGATTTTACCAATCTTGCCCATGCAATTTTGCGGGTAGCCGGATTTTATGTGGTAGGCGTGGCCTCCACCTACGCCTATTCCAGCATTATGATTTATGTGACGCAGGGAACGATGAAACGGATGCGTATGGATGTGTTCACCCATATGGAGAGCCTTCCGGTTAAATATTTTGATACTCATGCACACGGCGACATCATGTCTATTTATACAAACGATATTGATACGCTCAGACAGATGATCAGCCAGAGCGTACCGCAGATTATCAGCAGCTCGATTACGATTGTCAGCGTGCTGGTATCTATGATTATTCTGAATATACCGCTGACAGTTCTGACGCTGGTTATGGTGGGAGTGACGCTGTGTTCCACAAAATACTGCGCGGGAAAGAGCGGACGGTATTTTATGGAGCAGCAGAATTCGCTTGGTAAGGTGAATGGCTACATTGAGGAAATGATGAACGGACAGAAGGTTGTGAAAGTATTCTGTCATGAGAAGAAGAGTATTGATGAGTTCGATAAACTGAACGAAGAGCTGTTTGCAGCTTCCGACAGGGCGAACCGTTTTGCCAATATTCTGATGCCGATTAATGCACAGATCGGAAATATCAGCTATGTGCTGTGCGCGATTGTCGGCGGCGTGCTTGCACTGAAAGGATTCGGCGGATTTACGCTGGGCGGATTGGCCAGCTTCCTGACATTTAACAAGAGTTTCAGTATGCCGATCAATCAGGTATCCCAGCAGCTGAACAGCATTGTTATGGCCCTGGCAGGCGCAAACCGTATCTTTAATCTGTTGGACGAAGAGCCGGAGCAGGATGAAGGGTACGTGACTCTGGTTAATGCCCGGGTAGAGAATGGCAGCATTGTAGAAGCCGGGGGAGAGAGAACCGGTATCTGGGCATGGAAACATTTCCACAAGGCAGAGGGAACGACCGATTATAAGCTGCTGCAGGGGGATGTGGTGTTTGACGGAGTGGATTTCGGCTACACACCGGAGAAGATGGTGCTGCATGATATCAAAATGTATGCAACGCCGGGACAGAAAATTGCATTTGTCGGAACGACTGGTGCTGGAAAAACAACGATTACAAATCTGATTAACCGTTTCTATGA
>CAKRNX010000252.1 GCA_934371475.1 uncultured Lachnospiraceae bacterium | reverse complement strand
GCCACCTATAGAGGCGGGAGTCACTTTCCCATCTGATGTATATGGTACAGATTACAGGTACAGTATCAGCTGTACTGTCCCCTGCGCCTGCACAATGGCGGAAGAAAAGCCTTGAAATACACTCTTAATGCTAAGAACGCAAACTTCATCCTTATGCTGAGAAGGCAAGTATGCTGCGCAGTAGTTTTCTGATATTTTATTGCAGTACTTCCGTCAGCACGGCCAACCCCTTTTCACCCAATGTCAGCCTGATTTCTTCTTTTTTTACTGTTCCGTTGCAAACGATATCCGCTCCCCTGATCTGAAGTTTCCCTTCCTCATATGTATAGGTATAAACATCTGTATCCGGCTGGGCATTTCCCACCTGACAGCTCATCTGTCCCGCAGTACCAAAACGATAATATGTTGCTCCTATAATAGTGTCATAAGAAGCTTCATCATACTTGGTCCCATCCGGCGCAGTCAGCGCAGTAATCTTCCACTCTGTATTTTCTAACGTATCCGGAGCCCCGCTGCATCCCGTAAGCATCAGTGCCACAGCTGCTGCAAGCCATCTGCATTTTCTTCGTTTTCTCCTGTTCATCTCTATTCCTCTTTACTGTCACATGGCATAACAAAATTGTGCTTTGCACAGTTTGTTTTGATCTGCTGGATAGACATCGCCCAGAGGACAATGCCATATCCTGTCGGAGGCTTATGCTATAGGAAATTATCGTAATTTCCTATAGCATAAAAAAACACCGCCCGGCATTTCTACCGACGGTGCTTTCTCCTTTTCTATTTACTCAAGCAAACCGGCCATTGCCTTCATAGCTTCCTCTTCGTCTACCCCATCCACACACACATTGATCTTGGATGTATCCTGACTTGCCAGTGCCATAACGCCCATAATACTCTTTGCATTGACATGTTTGTCATCTACCTCAAACATAATTGCACTCTTGAACGCACATGCGGTCTGTACAATATGAGGTATCATTTCCCCCAGATCTTTCTTGTGGTTGCTAGTTATCTTTTGACTAATCATTTTTCTGCCTCCCACGACTCAAATACAAAATACTTGCCGCAAGTATTCCTGTTGATACTGTTTCAATTCTAACACACCTTTCCATTACGGTCAACGAAAACTCTGGTCCCCCCTTCCCTTTAGCCATAATAGACAAAAATACGTGTTTCCGATCGATTTCTTGATGAAAAAGCACAATTTTTTCCAATTTTTTTATGTTTCTTCCTACAGGATCCAGAGTATATTTAAAAAAAATTAACACAATGAATGACGCACGCCGCACAGCATCGTTCAGCTGTCCTCTGTTTTTTCCGTTTTTATGATTTATACTTGCTTTTTTCAGTGTTTTCGATACAATAGAAGCGATATAATTTTCAGAAATGCTTCTATATCCAAGAATGCCCTGGCATTCAGACAGCAAAACAGACGAACCTCACACAGGACACTTCATGCTCTGCATGTTTTACTGTAAAACTCGTATTTTGCTTTTATACTCATACCCAGAAAAACGGTTTATTATATTATTATGGAGGACTATTTATGATCAGTGCAAACAATGTCACTTTACGTATCGGAAAAAAGGCCCTTTTCGAGGATGTAAATATTAAATTCACAGAAGGCAACTGCTACGGCCTGATCGGCGCCAACGGCGCCGGAAAATCCACTTTCCTGAAAATTCTCTCAGGCAAACTGGATACCACCAGCGGCACCGTCACGATCACCCCCGGTCAGCGTCTGTCCGTCCTGGAGCAGGATCATTTTAAATATGATGATTTCCAGGTTCTGGACACTGTCATTATGGGCAACCAGCGTCTGTATGATATTATGAAAGAAAAAGACGCTCTGTACGCCAAGCCTGACTTCAACGACGAGGATGGTATCCGGGCCAGTGAACTGGAAGGAGAATTTGCGGAAATGAACGGTTGGGAAGCCGAATCAGATGCTGCAACTCTGTTAAACGGACTGGGGATTGATACCAGCCTTCATTATTCTATGATGAGGGATCTAAACGGCAATGACAAAGTAAAGGTTCTGCTGGCAAGAGCTCTTTTTGGCAATCCTGATATCCTGCTGCTGGATGAGCCTACCAACCATCTGGATCTGGATGCAATCTCCTGGCTGGAAGAGTTCCTCATCAACTTCGACAATACCGTAATCGTCGTATCCCATGACCGTTACTTTCTGAACAAGGTATGTACACAGATCGCCGATATTGATTACGGAAAAATTCAGCTGTACGCCGGAAACTACGACTTCTGGTATGAGTCCAGCCAGCTTCTCATTCGTCAGATG
>CAKRNX010000251.1 GCA_934371475.1 uncultured Lachnospiraceae bacterium | reverse complement strand
ATCATGGCCACCCAACTGATAATTACCGCCTGGCGGACAGTGTTTTACCCGGAGAGAATCTGTAATCATGATCCCTCTCTCCCGCCCTTTTGACTGAAAGAACAGTTTTAGCGCCGCCAAAGGGGAATGATGTCCGTCACCAATCCCTTCTCCGTAGATATCTCTCAGACGCAAGGCCGCTCCGATGAGTCCCGGTTTCCGATGATGGAACGGCGTCATACCATTAAATACATGCGTCATGGATGCTGCACCGTTGGCCACCGCCATCAGAGTCTCCTCGTATGTTGCAGAAGAATGCCCCATACTTACTACCACACCATGCGAAGAACAGTACCGGGTAAGAGCAAAATCAGGATCATGTTCCGGGCTGAGCGTGATATAACGGATCCAGCCCTTCGCAGCCTCCTGATACTTCACAAACCGCTCAACGGAAGGCACTGCAATCGCTTCCGGCGGCTGCGCACCTTTGTACTCCATATCGAGGAACGGCCCTTCAAAATGGATCCCAAGGATCTCAGCGCCTTCATACCCTTCCTGGATCACCTGCGCCACATTTGCCACTGCCCGCTCCAGAACATCCGGCATCTGCGTCACCGTAGTTGGTAAAACAGCAGTTACGCCCTCCTCAGGGATCCTTCTCATCCAGTCCCTCAGTCCCTCCGGGGCTCCGTCATTCGTATCAAACCCGTAGGCTCCATGCGTATGAATATCAATAAATCCGGGGAGAATTCTCTGCTTTCCGTAATCTCTACCGCCGGCAGTACGATTCAAGGGTCTGATATCTGTAATCTTTCCATCCTGCATCTGTATCTGAACCGGAATGAACTGTCCTCCAATCCAGACTCGTTCGCTCTGAATAATCATATCCTATTCCCCCAGAACTACTCCATAAGGCTCAGAGCCGCCTCATCTGCTACCACCGTCACATCACTGTGCAGCTGAAGAATTGAAGCCGGCACCCAGGGCGTTACTTCTCCGCACAGCGCTTCTTTCAGGATCTGTGCTTTATCTCTTCCGCTGACAACCAGAAGGAGCTTCCTTGCCTGCATAATCGTCTTAATCCCCATGGTATACGCCTGACGCGGCACCTCATCTGCCGATGCAAAGAACCGCTTGTTGGCTTCTATCGTGCTCTCTGTCAGAGCTACACAGTGCGTCGTCTTGGCAAATGCTTCTGCAGGTTCATTAAATCCGATATGACCATTGTGTCCAAGTCCCAGCAGCTGCATGTCAATGCCGCCCACATCCTCAATTACCTGATCGTAGCGACGGCACTCCTTATCACTGTCTGTTTCCATACCGTTGGGCAGATGTGTATGCTCTAACGGTATATTAATATCCTTGAAAAAATTGTGGTACATAAAATAGTAATAACTCTGCTCATGATCTCTGGAGAGTCCCTTGTATTCATCCAGGTTAACGCTGGTCACTCTGGAGAAATCCAGATCCCCCCTGCGGTACCAGTCTATCAGCTGACGATAAACCCCAATGGGTGTGGAACCGGTTGCCAGCCCCAGCACACAGTCAGGTTTCATAATCACCTGTGCCGAGATTACATTTGCCGCCTTTCTGCTCATATCCTGATAACCTGATGCCCGATAAATTCTCATTTTGCTTTCTCCCGTGAAATTTCTTCTCTTTATTCATTACTTAGATTATAACATCAAAATCCTCTAATCTCAGATCGCACCGACCGTTATGCGTTATGTATTTCCCCCTTCCAGACTCCTGCAATCCTACTTGATAAAACGGTCAATTGCCTTATTCAGTTCCTCTATCTCCTGCATGTCTCCGCTCTCAATCGCGTCTACGAGGCAGTGCTGGATATGATCCTGCAGGATCACTTTTCCCGTATTATTAATCGCTGATTTTACAGCAGACAACTGTATCAGCACTTCGCTGCAGTCCCTTCCGCTTTCCACCATTCTTTTAATGGACTCGAGATGACCGATTGCCTTAGAAAGGCGGTTCAGCACCGCCTTTGTATTTTCGTGTGTATGTGCATGATTGTGATGATGAGCGGCACCCCCCGATTCCGCTGCATCTCCATGCGTATGTACGTGTTCATAGACTGTTCCGTCCGGCCTTACATGGACATGGGCATGCGTACCCGCCTCATGACCACTATCCGTTCTCTTTTCTGTCAAGGATGCTTCTCCTCTTCTTCTATTTTATGCTCGAGCTCTGCCTTCAGATTTTTTCTGACCACGGGCTGCGATTTTTTCTTTTTTATGTTCTTCCTGGCCTCCGCAGTTTTCTGCGTTTTCGCCTTTGCATTCTGAGACTTTGGCTCTGCCGCTTTTGTACA
>CAKRNX010000250.1 GCA_934371475.1 uncultured Lachnospiraceae bacterium | reverse complement strand
ACACTCCGTTTCGGTCGGCGCAAAACCATTGTCCACCGGACAATGTGCACCCTGCCGGAGGCTTTTATTTCACAGGACGCAATTTCCTGTGAAATAAAAAAACTCACTTCCCGGCCAGCATCTGCCAGCCGAAAGAAGTGAGTTTTCTATACCAGTCAAGCAGATATTCTCAATCCGCTTTGCTGCTTTCTCATAACTGAATCACTGCTCCGCAGTTTCGGTTAAAATTTTGATCAGTTCAGTTCTGTGCCTGATTTCTCGCTTTTTAAAAATGCCATTGCATTGTCCATCGTTGTCTGGCTGATTGCTCCCAGTGCTTCCTCAGTAAAGAAGCCCTGATGGGAAGTCACAATGACATTCGGGAAGGACAGCAGACGCGCCGTGGTGGAATGCATCAGGATATCATCTTCATGATTCTCAAATACATTCTTCGTCTCTTCCTCATACACATCAAGACCCACACCGAAGAACTTATGCTCACGAATACCTGCGATCAGGTCATCCGTCTTAACCAGTCCGCCTCTGGAAGTATTGATCAGGATCACTCCGTCCTTCATTTTGTTGATAGTTTCCAGATTAATCATATGGTAGGTGCTGTCCATCAGCGGGCAATGCAGCGAAATCAGATCACTCTGTGCCAGCAGCTCGTCCAGCTCCACATAGGTCACAAAATCCAGATCAGGATTTTTGTACATATCATAGGCAATGACATTCATGCCGAAACCGTGGCAGATCCTTGCCATCGCAGCTCCGATCTTGCCTGTACCTACAATACCTGCAGTCTTGCCGTGGAAATTGACGCCTACCAGTCCCTGCAGACTGAAATTGTTCTCGCGCACCTTCACATATGCTTTGTGCAGATGACGGTTCACGGCCAGAGCCAGGGCCATCGCATGCTCTGCTACTGCCTCCGGCGAATAACCCGGCACACGCATCACGGTAATGCCGTACTTCGTAGCGGCATCCAGGTCTACGTTATTGAAACCTGCGCAGCGCATCAGCACCAGTTTCACTCCGCGTTCATGAAGCACCTTCAGCACTTCTGCTCCCACATCGGAACTGACGAATGCACACACCGCCTCACTGTCTGTCACATACGCCGCTGTCTTAGGGGAAAGCTCAGTCTCCCAGTACTCCAGCTCCAGCTGCGGATAATTGTCTTTGATCTTATTAAAAGAATCCTTGTCATAACTTTTTGCTGCAAAAAATGTAATACGCATAAATTACCTCCTCATCATGACTTGCTGTTAATGTAATTAATCAAACCCTCTGCCTCAATAATTTTCTGCATGAACTCAGGGAACGCCTGTCCCTTAAACTGGGTACCTTTTGTGCGGTTATAAATAATACCGCTGTCAAAATCCACTTCTACCTCGTCTCCCTGTTCAATGCCTCTGGAAGCCTCGGGACATTCGATGATAGGAAGTCCGATATTGATGGAATTGCGGTAGAAAATACGCGCAAAAGTCTCCGCGATCACACAGCTGACTCCGGCTGCTTTGATCGCCAGCGGCGCATGCTCTCTGGAAGATCCGCATCCGAAATTCTTGTCTGCGACAATGATATCACCTGCTTTTACTTTGTGAACAAACTCTTTGTCAATATCCTCCATACAGTGTGTAGCCAGTTCTTTCGGATCAGAGGAATTCAGATACCGCGCCGGGATGATTACATCTGTATCTACGTTGTCGCCATATTTAAAAACTGTTCCATGTGCTTTCATTTCATATCCTCCTACAATCCCAATTCATCCGGTGCGGAAATCTTACCGGTCACTGCACTGGCTGCCGCTACCGCCGGGCTTGCCAGATAAACCTCTGAATCCACATGTCCCATACGGCCTACAAAGTTACGGTTTGTGGTAGAGATACAGCGCTCTCCGGCTGCCAGAATACCCATATATCCGCCAAGACACGGTCCGCAGGTCGGCGTGCTCACAACTGCGCCCGCCTCAATAAAGATCTTGAGCAGTCCCTCTTCCATCGCCTGCAGATAAATCTGCTGTGTGGCCGGGATCACGATACATCGCACATTTTTCTTTACTTTTCTGCCTTTCAGGATCTCTGCCGCGCAGCGCAGATCTTCGATACGCCCGTTTGTGCAGGAACCGATCACTGACTGATCGATCACCACATCCTCTTTAATCTCATCGATCGTCTTTGTATTCTCCGGCAGATGCGGGAATGCGATTGTGGGCTTCAGTTCGCTCAGATCAATCGTGTACTCCGCATCGTATTCTGCGTCGGGATCTGCCTCAAAAATCTTGGATTCTCTCGTGGAATGTTCTTTCATATAGGCAATCGCCTTGTCGTCTACCGGGAAGATACCGTTCTTTCCGCCTGCCTCAATCGC
>CAKRNX010000249.1 GCA_934371475.1 uncultured Lachnospiraceae bacterium | reverse complement strand
GGGCAAGACACAGAACATTTTTATACGGAAGATGCCAGCGGCAGCACGTCACAGGCGGCTAATACGGTGGAAGCTATGGAGGCGGGAGCATCGCTGTTTCTGATTGACGAGGATACAAGCGCTACAAATTTTATGATCCGGGATGAGCTGATGCAGCGGGTGGTGAACCGCGAGTCAGAACCGATCGTTCCTTTTATTGACCGGGTACGTGAGCTTTATGAGAAACACGGGATTTCCACAATTCTGGTAGCAGGCAGCTGCGGATCTTATTTTCATAAAGCAGACTGTATTGTGCAGATGAAAAACTACGAGCCGGAGGATATCACGGCGATGGCAAGGGAGACGGCCAAGCAGTATCCGCTTGCAATGGAAATCATTGCGCCGGCAGGGAAACCACAGACTAACAGAGTGCCTCAGAAGGATGAAAAATTTATCCGGGACGATCGAATCAAGATCAAGACTATGGGGACGGATGCAATTTCCATTAACAGGGAGAATATTGATCTGAGGTTGGTGGAGCAGCTGGTGGATCCGGAGCAGGTCAATGCGCTGGCGCTGATTGTCAGATGGATGAAGATACATTCATTTGATGGACGCAGAACAATCGGAGAGGCGGTGGAATTGCTGTATCGGGAGATTGAGAAAAAAGGGTTTGAGGCATTTGCATCGGGAGCAGTTTCCGTTAATCTGGCAATACCGCGTCCACAGGAGATCTATGAGACGCTGAATCGGTGCCGTGGGATTCTGCGCATTTTATAAAGAGAAAAATTATCAAAAATCTTGACCGATGATTTTGAACAGTTTATACTGACCCATATAAACGATAAAAAGCATCAAAAACAACGGAAAAGAGGAAATAATTATGACCTTGAGGGAATTGCCGATAGGAAAAATGGCAACAGTGCTTTCCGTGGGCGGTGAAGGCGCATTGCGGCAGCATTTTCTGGATATGGGAATTATTCCCGGAGCAGACATTACTATGGTAAAGTATGCGCCGATGGGAGATCCTGTGGAACTGAGGATTCACAGCTATGAACTGACACTTCGTCTGGCAGATGCGGAGAAGATTATTGTCGAAAATGTGCGTGAGGCGACACAGCCGGCGAAGCATCCGCTTGTCCGAGCCATCCCGCATCCGGGACTGGGAGAAGGCGGCAAATACCATAAAAAAGAAACGGAAAATCCGCTTCCGGATGGCGAACAGCTGACATTTGCACTGGCAGGCAATCAGAACTGCGGAAAAACAACGCTGTTTAATCAGCTGACAGGTTCTAATCAGCATGTAGGAAATTTTCCCGGAGTAACGGTAGACCGGAAGGACGGAGCGATCCGCGGACAGAAAAATACGCTGGTGACAGATCTGCCGGGAATTTATTCCATGTCCCCGTATTCCAGTGAGGAGATTGTGACGCGCAATTACGTGCTGGAAGAGCATCCCAGAGGAATTATCAATATTGTGGATGCCACTAACATTGAACGAAATCTTTATCTGACCATGCAGCTGATGGAACTGGATATTCCCATGGTGCTGGCGTTGAATATGATGGACGAGGTCAGGGAAAACGGCGGATCCATTCTGGTTAATGAGATGGAGGCGCGGCTGGGAATTCCGGTAATTCCTATTTCGGCGGCTAAAAATGAAGGAATTGGAGAATTGATTGAGCATGCAGTTCATGTGGCCAGATATCAGGAGTGCCCGGGACGTCAGGATTTCTGTTCGTCAGATGATCATGGAGGAGCAGTACACCGATGTCTGCATGGCATTATGCATCTAATTGAGGACCATGCGAAAACGGCGGGGATTCCACTGCGATTTGCAGCCAGCAAGCTGGCAGAGGGGGACAGGCTGATCCTGGAACAGCTGCATCTGGATGAGAATGAGCAGGAAACGCTGGAACACATTGTACGTCAGATGGAGACGGAGCGGGGACTTGACCGGGCTGCTGCTATTGCGGATATGCGATTTACATTTATCGAAAAAATCTGTGATGATACGGTTGTAAAGCCAAAGGAGAGTAAGGAGCATCTGCGGAGTGTAAAGATGGATCGGATTCTCACTGGAAAGTATACGGCAATTCCCTGTTTTGCCGGGATCATGGCACTTGTATTCTGGCTGACGTTCGGAGTGATCGGAAAAGGGCTGTCAGATCTTCTGGAGATGGGAATTGATTGGCTGACTGCCATTGTGGACGCAGGCATGGCATCCTGGCATGTGAATGAAGTGCTGCATTCGCTGGTGATCGACGGTATTTTTAATGGTGTAGGCAGTGTGCTGAGTTTCCTGCCGGTGATCGTGACGCTGTTTTTCTTCCTGTCTATTCTGGAAGACAGCGGATATATGGCAAGAGTTGCCTTTGTCATGGACAAGCTGCTGCGAAAAATCGGCCTGTCCGGGCG
>CAKRNX010000248.1 GCA_934371475.1 uncultured Lachnospiraceae bacterium | reverse complement strand
CAGCAGGAGGGGATGCACCTGCACGGCTGCTGTCCGGGAACACGTTCCAGAATGATCCGACACGAGGAAAATGAAGAGAAAAGGGAGAGCCGGGATGAGACATTTCGCACAGAGCAGGTGAGCAGGCTGGCTCAGTGGCCGGTGCAGATCAGGCTGGTTCCGATAAATGTGCCGTATTTTTCCGGGGCAAAGCTGCTCATTGCTGCTGACTGCACTGCCTATGCCTACGCGGCTTTCCATGAGCATTTTATCAAAGGAAAGATTACGCTGATAGGCTGTCCCAAGTTGGATGATGAAGATTATTCCAGAAAACTGACAGAGATCATCCGCGGCAATGACATTCAGAGCGTTACGGTTGTGCGGATGGAGGTTCCCTGCTGTGGCGGGCTGGAGCAGGCGGCGAAAACTGCCCTGCAAAACAGCGGAAAATTCATTCCCTGGCATGTGGTGACCATTTCAACCGATGGAAGGATACTGGATGAAAAGTAAAAGCGCAGCGTCAGGAGGAAGACTGAAATAAAAGAAAAATGGTTAAGTAGGAAGAGCAGTGGGAAGTATAAATATGATTTAAAGTAAAAAATATAAAGGAGAATTTAAAATGAATCAGAATATGTTTTGTTTTCAGTGTGAGCAGACAGCCGGATGCAGTGGCTGCACCGGAAAGGCAGGTGTATGCGGAAAGACGGCGGATGTAGCCGGGCTGCAGGATGAACTGACAGGTGCGCTCATCGGACTGGCGAGAGCGGCGGCAGGAAATGCACCGGCGACACAGGATACGTGGCGTCTGATGATAGAAGGACTGTTTACTGCCGTTACAAATGTAAATTTTAATGAGGAGACGATCCGGGAACTGATTTGTCAGGTGAGAGCGGAAAAGGATCGACTGATACCGAACTGCGCTGCCTGTGTTTCCAGATGCGGACACAATGATGATTACGATATGAAGCAGCTGTGGAATGCGCAGGAAGATGTGCGCAGTCTGAAATCGCTGATTCTGGTTGGCGTACGCGGCATGGCGGCTAATGCGCATCATGCGATGGTGCTGGGATATACGGACGATGAGGTAAATCATTTCTTTGCCAAAGCGCTTTTTGCTGTAGGTGAGGACTGGGGAATGGATGAGCTGCTGCCCATTGTAATGGAAGTGGGCGAGAAAAATCTCAGATGCATGGCGCTGCTGGATCAAGCTAACACAGAGACATACGGTACGCCGGCGCCTGTCACAGTGTCGCTGACTGTGGAAAAAGGTCCGTTTATCGTGATTTCCGGCCATGATCTGCATGACCTGAAGCTGCTTTTGGAGCAGACGGAAGGCAAGGGCGTCAATATCTACACGCATGGGGAGATGCTGCCTGCCCACGGTTATCCGGAACTGAAAAGATATGCGCATCTGAAAGGAAATTTTGGTACGGCGTGGCAGAATCAGCAGAAAGAATTTGCAGACATTCCGGCACCGGTGCTGTTTACCACCAACTGCCTGATGCCGCCGAAAAAGAGCTACAGCAACAGAGTATTTACAACAGCGCTGGTTTCCTACCCGGAAATCACACATATCGGGGAAGAAAAAGATTTCACGCCTGTGATCAGAAAGGCCATGGAGCTGGGCGGTTATAAGGAGGATCAGGCTTTTACAGGAATCAACGGCGGAGATACTGTCATGACCGGATTTGCGCGGGGGGCTGTCCTGAGTGTGGCGGATCAGGTGATTGCGGCTGTCAAAAACGGGGATATCCGGCATTTCTTCCTGGTAGGCGGCTGCGACGGCGCGCGTCCGGGCCGCAATTACTATACGGAGTTTGTCAAACAGACACCTGCCGATACGGTGGTGCTGACTCTGGCCTGCGGCAAATACCGTTTCAACGACCTGGATCTTGGAACAATCGGCGGACTGCCGAGACTGATGGATGTCGGGCAGTGCAATGATGCCTACAGTGCGATTCAGATTGCAGTAGCACTGGCAGAAGCGTTCGGCTGCGGGGTAAATGATCTGCCGCTGTCTATGGTGCTCTCTTGGTATGAGCAGAAAGCCGTATGTATCCTGCTGACACTGCTACATTTGGGGATCAAAAATATCCGTCTTGGCCCGACGCTGCCGGCATTTATTTCCCCCAATGTGATGCAGTATCTGGCAGAACACTTTACAATAGCACCCATCACCACGCCGGAGGAGGATCTGCGCCAGCTGCTGGGATAAAGAATTCGTTTTGCAACGGACATACTTATATTTTTGCTGCTGTAATCTTAAAACAAAATAAAAAATAGTTGAAAAATAGTTGAGAATATTATAGAATAGGAATAAATATGGGATTAAGCAGGTAGTCCCTGTCCGGAAATACGCCGGAATGAAGTAATCTTGAGCAATCGGAAAATTTAAGGAGGAATATCATTATGATATCAGCAGGTGATTTTAGAAACGGCATTACCCTGGAG
>CAKRNX010000247.1 GCA_934371475.1 uncultured Lachnospiraceae bacterium | reverse complement strand
CACAAGCTCTGCGAACTGCGCAGTCTATATTTCGTTTCAATCGGTGCAAATCCATTGTTCGGGAACAATGGATTTGCACCCCGCCGGAGGCTTGTGATACAGGAAATCTAATTCCTATACTACGAAAAAATCCCGGCAGTATCGAAGGGAAACTTTTGCTTCTCCTCTCTTCCGCCAGGACCTAAGCCACACTACTGTAATATATCTACAATCACTTTTTTATCTTCGCGTGATGCTGCAGCTTTCACCACAGAGCGGATTGCCTTGGCAATTCTGCCCTGTTTTCCGATAACTTTGCCCATATCTGTAGGTGCTACCTTCAGTTCAATCAGAATCGATTTTCCGTTATCCTTTTCGGTAACTACTACCTCATCCGGATTATCAACTAGAGACTTTGCAATAACTTCAACTAAATCTTTCATATTTGCACACCTCTGTCTTATTTTTCGATTCCTGCTGCCTTAAAGAGCTTTCCAACAACTTCTGTCGGCTGAGCGCCGTTAGCAAGCCATTTTTTAGCTAATTCTTCATTGATTTTGAACTCGCTGGGATCGGTATTCGGATTGTAGGTGCCGATTTCTTCGATACATTTTCCATCTCTCGGAGATCTGGAATCAGCTACCACGATTCTATAAAAAGGAGCCTTTTTCTGTCCCATTCTTCTTAATCTGATCTTTACTGCCATTTTTTTCACCTCCTTGGGTTTATTTCTGTTTTATGCTAAAAGGGAAGTTTAAATCTCCCTCTTTTACCACCTTTTCCACTCATCAGACCGCCGTACTGCTTCATCATCTTACGCGCCTGCTCAAACTGTTTCACCAGCTTGTTCACCTCACTGATATCCACGCAGGCCCCTTTTGCGATCCTCTGTTTTCTGGATGGGTTGAGCAGATCCGGATTGGATCGCTCCGCCGGCGTCATGGACAGGATAATCGCCTCTGTTCTGGCCATTAGCTTTTCATCCATGGCGTCTTCAATCTGTTTCACCTGTCCCCCGCCGATCCCCGGCATCATAGACAGGATACTGGATATGCCGCCCATTTTCTTCATCTGTGCCATGCTGTCCAGATAATCGTCAAAACCAAAAGTAGCTTTCTTTAATTTCTGCTCCATGGCCTTGGCTTTTTCTTCATCAATATGCTCCTGTGCTTTTTCAATGAGAGACATCACATCTCCCATGCCCAGGATCCGGGATGCCATACGATCCGGATAAAACTGTTCCAGATCACTGAGTTTCTCTCCCATACCTACATACAGGATCGGCTTTCCACAGGTAGCTCTGATAGAAAGCGCTGCTCCGCCCCGGCTGTCACCGTCAAGCTTTGTCAGGATCACACCGTCAATACCAATCTTTTCGTTGAACATCTCAGAGACATTGACCGCATCCTGACCTGTCATGGCATCTACTACCAAAATACACTGGTCAACGCTCACCTGCTCCTTGATCTCAATCAGCTCATTCATCATGTCCTCATCAACATGAAGACGTCCCGCCGTATCGAGCAATACCACATTGAAGCCGTTTTTCTTTGCATGCTCTACCGCAGCTCTGGCAATATCGGCAGGTCGCATCCGGTCTCCCATAGAGAATACCTCAACCCCCTGCTTCTCACCGTTAATCTGCAGCTGCTGAATCGCCGCCGGACGATACACATCACAGGCAACCAGCAGAGGCTTGCGTCCTCTGCTCTTGAGCTTCCCGGCCAGCTTTGCCACCGTAGTGGTCTTACCCGCACCCTGAAGCCCCATCATCATCAGAACTGTCACTTCACCGGCAGGCTTCAGAGCCAGCTCCGTCACAGCAGATCCCATCAGACTGACCAGCTCATCATTCACAATCTTGATCACCATCTGACCCGGATTAAGGCCATTCATCACATCCTGACCAATCGCCTTCTCCTGTACCGCTTTGATGAACTGCTTAACTACTTTAAAGCTGACATCCGCTTCCAGAAGAGCCATCTTGACTTCCTTCAGGGCGGTCTTTACATCAGCTTCTGTCAGCCTGCCCTTTCCACGGAGGCTTTTAAATACATTCTGCAGTTTCTCTGTTAAACTCTCAAAAGCCATCGTCATAACTCCTCTAAAATCTCATCAGCAATCCGGATGATCTCCTGCATATCCGGCATACGATTTTCTTCTTCCGCCGCCATGGCTTCCACCCGCATTCTGCGTACTTTAGCCTGAATATCCAGGAACTTCTGAACCAAATGAAGTTTGTCCTCATACTCCTCCAGCTGTCTGTTGCACCGTTTAACGAGATCGTGTATCCCCTGACGGCTCACTCCCTGCTCCGTAGCAACCTCGCTGCAGGACATATCGTTGCAGACCACATCTTCGTAGATGCGCTGCTGATGCTCAGTCAACAGCTCTCCGTAAAAATCAAACAATAAAGTCTGCTGTACAATCTTCTCCATCTGTCATCACCTTGAACAGCATACACT
>CAKRNX010000246.1 GCA_934371475.1 uncultured Lachnospiraceae bacterium | reverse complement strand
GGATAATAACAGTTTTTATAAGGATAAAGAGAACTCTTCTCTCCGTTTTCTTTTAACACCAGATCTACCACGCGGGCAGTTCCCCATTCTGTATCCGGTTCCCTGATCTGTTCAAGGAACTGACACACCGCGCCTGCGCCCAGAGCTGCCAGCCCGGCAATAAACAGAAACAGGCTGACATTCCATAATCCTCTATTCACCGAAATACTCCCTTCCAAAGGAGACATCCCTCTCGATCTGAGCCTTCAGTTCATCGAGGGAAGCAAATTTCTGTTCCGGCCGTTCAAAGCAGTACAGCTGTGTTTCGGCCTCTTTCCCATACAGGTCTTCGTGTACATCGAAAAGATATGTCTCAACGCCGCGAAACTTTTCTCCTACGGTGGGCTTGTAGCCGATATTGGTGATACCGCTGCATATACGGCCGTTGATCATAGTCTTTGATGCATATACGCCGTTTGGCGGAAGCAGTTTTTCAGCAGGTGGGATCAGATTAATCGTGGGAAGACCAAGTGTTCGGCCGATCTGACGGCCATGAAGCACTGTTCCCGTGACGGGAAACGGATGCCCCAGCAGGCTTGTTACCAGTTCCATATCTCCCTGGCCGAGCGCTTCCCGTGTGTAAGTGCTGCTGATCTCCCGATCGTCCAGTTTTTCTTTTTCAAATACCTTTGTCTGAAAACCATATGTGTTCTGAAGTTCTATCAGAAGTCCGACGTCACCCTGACGGTTGTGCCCGAAATGGAAGTCAGATCCCACTGCCACATAACGTGCATGCAGCCGTTTTACGAGTATTTCACGGACAAACTCTTCCGGAGACATCCCGGAAATTTCAGGCAAAAAAGGACACTCAATCAGGCAGGAGATCCCCAGACGTTCCACTGCCTCTTTCTGTTCTTCCTGTGTCAGAAGCAGCGATCCACTCCTGGAATTGAGTGCGAACACGGTGCTCTCTATCTTCTCTGACCCCTGTTCCAGAGATCTGATATACTGCATCAGCTTCTGATGTCCTCTGTGTACACCGTCAAATTTTCCAAGTGTCACGGCTGTCGGTTTTTCTGTATAAAAATCTAAAGTTCCCTGAAAATATTTCATATGTTCCTCCGGCCATTTATGTTCAAGAATGTCCCGGCATTCTTGCTGCGAGGTGCGTGTCACCTCACATCTGATGTTCCGAGAAACATTTTTTCCGGAACAAAAAGATTGCGATGCGCATCCATGCGATATAATCCGCAGAATCTGTGCTGAGTGTCATAAACGCGGAGACGGTCTGCAAATTGCAGTTCCTCACCGCACAGCTGAGATATTTTCAACGGATTCCCATTCATCAGAAGTTTCAGAGCCTCCGGACGGACTACAGCTTTGGGCACACTGCCAAAAGCTGCATCGACTGGCATAATATAGCGATCAAGCGTGCCCTCATCCCGCAGTTTCTCAATCTGATCCAAACGGAGGCTATCGCTGATACAGAAATCATCCACCCGGATCCGGCACAGACTCGCCATGCAGCCACCGCATCCCAGGCAGTCCCCAATATCATGGCACAGTGTCCTTATGTAGGTGCCTTTGGAACAGCTTACCGTAAATGTCACTTCCGGAAGGGAAATGTTCTGTATTTCAATATGATAAATTTCCACCCGGCGGGGCTTCCGTTCTACCTCGATCCCGGCTCTGGCCAGCTCGTACAGCTTTTTGCCTTGTACTTTCAGTGCGGAATACATCGGTGGGATCTGATCATAGCTCCCGACAAAAGACTGAATGCAAGAGCGGACGCTCTCTTCATCTGTTTTCACCGGTACTGTTGAAAGAACACGTCCTGTTGTGTCCTGTGTATCTGTCGTTTGCCCCAGCAGGAGCACCGCCTGATAAACTTTGCCGCTGTCTGTCAACATATCGCACAGTTTGGTGCCGGTTCCCAGACATACCGGCAACACCCCCTCCGCTTCCGGATCCAGGGTGCCTGTATGGCCAATTTTTTTTTGATGCAGGATCCCGCGCATCCTCGCCACCACATCATGGCTGGTGTAGCCTTTCTCTTTATATACGTTAATAATACCGGAAATCACGCCTGTACCTGCCTTAACTGTTTATCCATATGCTTTACCAGATTGTTTACCACATCGTAAACACTGCCCTGCATCGTGCATCCGGCTGCTTTGACGTGGCCGCCGCCGCCGAAATAGCAGGCAATCTGGCTTACATCTATTTTGCCGTTGGAACGCATGCTTACCTTAAACTCCTGCGGTCCTGTCTCATACAGGAAAATCGCCGCTTCCACTCCCGCAGTATTGCGCAGCTGCTGCACAATACCGTCCATATCCTTGGGTTCTACCTCATAGAAATCCATATCTTTCTGACGGATCGCGCTGAAAATAATTTTATTGTCCAGCATCATCACACTCTCAAGCAGCGCCCGTCCGAGAATCTGATTCTGCAGATAAGTTTTCTGATAATAGGTGCGGTCAATGATACCGGAAAAATCAA
>CAKRNX010000245.1 GCA_934371475.1 uncultured Lachnospiraceae bacterium | reverse complement strand
GCATTGTATGGGACAGAGAGATTGTACAGAACAAAGGAGGATGAGGAAAATTTCAGAAGAGATGACCGAGGGGAAAATAAAGAGACAGACAGGGAAGTAAACAAAGAAACAAACAGGGAAACTGACAGCGTGGAAGAGAAGAAGCAAAAATCTCCAAAAACAAATCAGGAAAGCGGCGGAAATGAGGAAAAGCTGATTGAGTTTGGTCAGGCGTCTTTTGACCGGCAGCTGTGTCTGATGAGTATTATCGGAGAAATTGAAGGACATGAATGTCTGCCAGCGAATGCAAAGACTACGAAATATGAGCATATCCTGCCTCAGCTGGCTGCAGTTGAGGAAAACAGCGAAATCAGAGGGCTTCTGATTCTTCTGAATACAGTGGGCGGAGATGTGGAGGCGGGACTGGCCATTGCGGAAATGATTGCCAGCATCAGCAAGCCGACCGTGTCACTGGTGCTGGGAGGAAGCCATTCCATTGGCGTTCCCATAGCGGTGGCGGCGGACTGTTCTTACATTGTTCCTACCGGCACTATGGTAATACATCCGGTGCGCATGAGCGGTACAGTGATCGGAGCTCCTCAGACTTATGAATATTTCCGGCAGATGCAGGAGCGCATTATCCGTTTTACCGCATCGCACAGTCAGGCGGAGGCCTCGAGGCTGGAACAGCTGATGATGAATACCGGCATGATGACAAAGGATCTTGGAACGATCCTGGTAGGGGAGCAGGCTGTAAAAGAGGGGCTGATCGATGAAGTGGGCGGTATCAGCCAGGCACTTGCGCATCTGAGGAGACTGTGCGGGATGAAACTGTCTTAAATATGCAGGTATATTATATTCAGATAAAAACTGTTCAGAGCCAGCAGCCAGAATGCTGCGCATTTTGTTGGCCTGGCGTATCCGCCAGATAAATTTCAAAAGCAGGTTTAAAAATGCGGGTATTTACATCAGATGGGAAAGCGCCCCCACTTCTATAGGTGGCGGGAAGCAAGTTAGTATCAGTGGTGGAGTCAATCCCCCATCTGATATAGCCTCCGGCAGGGCGCACATTGTCCGGTGGACAATGGTTTTGCGCCGATCGGAACGAAGTGTAGATGCTTTATAAAATTTACCCGGCTCCGGACAGTTGCAGAAATTATAAAATTTTCGGCTGTACATAAAAAAATAATATGCTATAATAAATCCGAATGTGGCAAAATATAGTGATAACAGATACGATAACAGAATGAGGAGGAGAACATGTCAGTTTTACAGTCAATATTTCTCGGGATTGTACAGGGCTTAACAGAGTTTCTGCCTGTCAGCAGTTCCGGGCACCTGGCAATTATACAGAATTTTTTTAAGATAGATACAGGGAGCAGTATTTTGTTTGATATTCTGCTTCATCTCGGGACACTCTTGGTGGTCTTTATAGTGTACTGGAAAGATATCTGGAAGCTGATCCTGGAGGCGCTTCATATGCTGGGAGATATCTTCGCTAACCTGGGTATCTGTCTGCGGAACAAAAAAGCGGCGGAAAAGACCCGCTACAGAAAAATTGTACGTACGAATTACCGCAAGTTTGTCGTGCTGCTGATCGTTTCTACGATTCCTACAGGCATTATCGGCATACTGGGAGAGAAGCTGATCAAAAATGCTTCAGATACGCTGCTGGTACCGGGCATCTGTCTGCTGATCACTGGTGTGCTGCTACTGATCTCAGACAGAGTTCAGAACTGTTACAAGATCCCCAAGGATGTTACATACAAAGAGGGTGTGCTGGTGGGCGCAGCCCAGGGGCTGGCCACACTGCCGGGGCTTTCCCGTTCCGGAACTACGATTACTGCGTGTCTGCTTTGCGGATTTGACCGTAAATTTGCAGTGAAGTATTCGTTTATCCTGTCGATTCCTGCCATTCTCGGCGCAGCTGTGCTGGAGATTAAGGATGTCGGCCAGGAAGTGATCACAGGTGGCATGGTGGGTACGTATGCAGCCGGAATGGTAGCAGCAGCTATCGTGGGCTATATCTGTATCCGCTCAATGCTGGTAGTCGTAAAGAATAAAAAATTTAAGTATTTTGCATATTATTGTTTTGCAGTCGGCGTGATTTCTATCATCGGAAATTTTGTTCTGTAACGGAACTGATTTCGAGACAGCGGACGTTAAAGAGGGCTGATATATGCTGTTTGCATCAGGTGTGAGGTAATGTGTATCCTGCAGCAAGAACAGAAGAGTATTCTTGAAAAGCGGAGTATTCTCAGCTGAGATAAAATTTACAGAACTTAGAGGAAAGCTGTGCATCTGTGCCGTAAGGTACGGGGCACAGCTTTGTTAGGCGATGCGTTTATGACAGGATACGCAGAGGCGAGATGATTTCCAAAGCCTTTTAAATGTACAGAGGCGGGGAGACAACAGGAAAACAAAGAGACGGGAGACAGGGAATGGCTGGAAGGACAACAAAAAAAACAGGCGGCACTCCAAAAACAAGAAAGACAGGGACTGCTTCAGGAAAAACCGGAGCCGGGACTTCTAACACAGGCAGGGCGTCGGCGCGCAGCAAAACTTCTTCCGGAGGA
>CAKRNX010000244.1 GCA_934371475.1 uncultured Lachnospiraceae bacterium | reverse complement strand
CACCGTTCCCTCATCCCAGTGAACACGAATCCCAAAATAGTCGCAGAAATATCCGTTCCCTGCAGAATCTACTCCCCTATTCATCGGATTTAATACATTCAGTCCATTCTCACTCGCCAGCCAGTAGAGCGGCTCTGCATTGTTCTGTACCTTTTTTGTATCTACAGGATTTTCACCCTTCTCATCACCGTAGCTCAGGCGGTGACTCTGATGCCCGCTGATTTCCGCAGAACTCATCACGCTCAGCGGTTTACCTGAAATCACCGGATCAGAACCCGGATCATAGGTAAAATATTCTGTCTTTTCCTCTTCCCCGTCCGTGTAAGTAAAAGTCACATTGCCGCTGCTGCCATTGGCCAGCTTTGCCCGGTAAATATCATAATAAAAAGAAATATTGGTAGTGTAGGCCAGCTGAAGAGAATAGATATCGATCGGCTCTCCGTAAACACAGAACACGTAGAGAGCCTCTCTGTCAGGAGTATCCGCATCAATGGATCCCATATCGAGATGAACAATGCTGTGGTTATTACCGCTCCCGATTTCCAGACGCATCGGCGTCTTGATCCAGGTAAATGTCTCTATCTGTCTGGTATAGAAAAACCACGCATATGCGGCAACACCTGCCATGATCGACAAAAGCGCCGCCATAGTGAGAAGCAGCCTGAATTTTTTCCTGCTTTTTCTGATTTTGTTTGCTTTTTTTTGATTATCCATATTTTTTCTTTCATTCTTCATCATGCAGATCTGTTAAGATGCCCGGATTTCACTCTCATCCTGAAGCAATGGCTGCATTTCCAGTTTCACCCGAAGGCAGTTCGCATGGCTGCCGATATACCGGTCGGCCTGGTTATAATAGGAACTCAGATCTACAAAAGCATTTTTTGCATCTTCACTCATATCGGTCAGAGATTTTCCATAGATCCCACCAATCTGCTGCACCGCCGCCTGATCTTTTGGCAGTGGATCTTGTGTGAGGCTGCTGTAAAAATAGTGCTGCGGCATCTCCATCATGGAATACGCATCCCCGCGCGCAATCGTTTCGCGCATCGTCTCCCCATTTGCGTATTCAGAGAAAAGAGAGGTCTTGTTATTCAGGAACACATCCCCTTCTGCCAGCATCATTTCCCCGAAAGTCCGGAGCCAGCACCAGTACAGTGTGTACGGATATTCCTGATCTTTTTTTGCATCTGCAATACGGATGGAAAAGCTGCCGTCCGGAAGCCAGCAAAGGTTTGCAGACTGATTGCCCTCCGCTGCATTTCCCCCTGAAGCGGACGGTTCTTCCAGAAAAAAAAGAATATGGCCGGACACAAAATTCCGGGCAACTTCATTCGCCTCAACAAACTGATCATTATCATAAAAATAAGGGAGCAGACTCAACTGCATATTAACGGTGATATCCCCATCCTGCCCGGGCACTACAAAGAATTTCAGTTTTCCCTCAGATCCGGGCTCAATCGCCTGATCCTGCCGCTGATGTTCCGGATCCTTCCAGTAGCTCTCCCAGTCTGACTGTTCTGTGCTGTAATTTCCAATCTCACTCTCATCGCTCAGCAGCCAGTTCACCGCATATTTTTCCGAAGACGTCCCCAGAAAGGACACCGCCTTCTCATACCAGGTCTTCTCCTGATCCATCATTCTTTTCAGAAGATCATCATGGATCCCGGAACCCCCGTATGTCTTGAGTTCCACACTTTTCATATCCGCACTGATGCCCGTTCCGTGAAACTGCACACTAGTATTGCTGACAAACCAGGCAATTGTCAACGCTACGATCACGGCGCATACCGCAAAAACAAGGACAATGATCTGATAAACGGTTCTGTTTTTTTCTTTTGTCAGCTCTTCACAGTTTTCCTGAACTGCATTCGTTGCGATATCTTTTTTCTTTTGGGACATCATATCTCTCTTCTTCTTTCTGGTCTGCAAAGCAGATATTCCCAATCCGCTCCTTATTCTGCTCTTCAATATAAAAGCAGAAGCCTTGCATAAACAAGGCCTTCTCTTTCATCTGCTTTATTATATCAAAAAAGTCCCATAAATCAATACATTACCACTATGATTATCCGGCATGTGACATCGCGGCCGCACCTCTCAACGATGTGACCCAGGGGAGACATTTTTTTATACGGAGATATTTTATGAATGAAGTAAAATCACACCTGTCCTATGAGGAACAAATAAATAAGCTGCGTGAAAAGGGAGATATTTTCATTTGAAAGAGTATATAATGATGACCAGCAGGAAATTATCCTTTATAAAATCATTAAACGTAACTCTTCTTAAAGAATCTTCATATATGGATACTGCTCCTGTCAGCTTTGAAGTCTGGATGGATTTCAAAGTCTTATTCAGGATTGACATAAGGAGCGTATTTCTCTTGTCTACTGCAAATGATATATTTGCAGTTTTTGTCATTGACATAATTCATTGCCTGTTTCGTGTCTTTTTTCGAATTATTTTCTTCCTTTTCTGGCAATTGAAATTGCCTTACTGTATTTTCTGCTTTAAAACCAGCTGCAAAGTATCCTCTATTTTTTTACTGTCAATCGGTTTTGCAATATGTCCGTTCATTCCTTTTTCAAATGCTTTTTTTCTGTCTTCCTCAAATGCATTGGCTGTCATAGCTATGAT
>CAKRNX010000243.1 GCA_934371475.1 uncultured Lachnospiraceae bacterium | reverse complement strand
TCAGCAGTGAGAACAGGAGAATTGACAAGTGTTGTGCCGTTGAGTGAACAGCAGTAGAAGCAGGTGCATATAATTTTAACAAGGATCTAATAGGAATGATGCAAAGATGGACAGGAAAGGTCGAAGTGAAACTGAACAGAGCAGGACGGACTTGAATTATATGGAGCAGACAGAGACCATTCAGGATGAGAGAAAATGTGAGATAGAAAAACGTGAAGAAGGAAAGATGACTGTTGTGCCAGACAGCGGCAGTTTTCTTCATATAGCGAAAAAAGGAGATACGCTGTATCAGCTGCGGGAACAGTATCATGTGTCTGTGGCTGCGATTATTTATGCCAACCCGTACCTGGATGTGTATCATTTAAGGGAAGGGGATGAGGTATGTATTTCTTTGTTCAGGAATACGCTGTCATTCTTGCTGTGAAGTGCGTTTTATGCAGATGTATGACATATTTTTCCTGCGCACCTCTGTATCTACACTCTGTGCTGTCAGAGGTGTGATTCATAGAGTACATGAAGTACACTTTTGTTTTTTCTTAAAAAAGTGTGAACAGGTTCTGCCTGCATTGACAAATAAATAAGGAAACCATATAATTAAAAATTAAGTAAAAACACAGAGTGAATTTGAAAAACTACGAAAATATACGGAAATGAAAGGAACGGATATGAAATTTCTGGATAAAATGGAACGAAAATATGGGAGATATGCAATACACAATCTCCCGGCGATTATTATTGCTCTTTATGTGGCAGGATATCTGATGGCGCTGTTTCAGCCCCGGATCCTGAATTATCTGACACTGGATCCCTACTACATTCTGCAGGGGCAGGTCTGGAGAGTTGTCACCTGGCTTCTGGTGCCGCCTTCTTCCCTTGATGTATTTACGATCATTATGCTGTTTTTCTATTATTCCATCGCAAAGGCGCTGGAGCGCACATGGGGCTCCTTCCGGTTTGACGTTTATATTTTCAGCGGAGTGATCTTTACGGTGATCGGGGCGTTTATTTTGTACTTTATCCTTCATGCAATGGTTGGAAACGTGTCGTTTGGATCACTGTTCAGTACCTACTATGTAAATATGTCTATCTTTCTTGCTTTTGCGGTAAGCTATCCGAATATGGAAGTTCTTTTGTATTTTATTATTCCGATTAAGATGAAATGGATGGGATGGCTGTATGGCATTTTTATTCTGTATTCTCTGGTGCAGTCTACATGGGTGGGAAGAGTGGCAATCATTGCCTCTCTGCTGAACTTTGTAATTTATTTTTTTAGCACCCGCAATATGCGGAGAGTTTCACCTAAAGAGATACACCGCAAGCAGGAGTTTAAGCGCACAGTGAACAAAGCGACACCCAAAGCAGGGCAGCCGCGCCATCGCTGCGCAGTCTGCGGACGGACTGAGCTGGATGGAGATAACCTGGAGTTCCGGTATTGTTCTAAGTGCGACGGAGATTATGAGTATTGTCAGGATCATCTGTTTACGCACACTCATATAAAAAGATAGAAAAACAAAAGCGGTCGTCTGCCGTATCGCAGATAATATATTTATGGAAGGAATGTGAAAGAAACATGAAGAGGGTTTTTAATTTACAGAAGGGGCGTCTGATCCGCGGAGGTCTCCTTTTTACTGCCATGCTGATTTCTACAGTGTTTGCCGGCATGGCAGAGATGAACGGCGGACTGATTTTTGCGGCAGTACTTCTGTCTGCGGCAGCGGGAGCTTATTTGCTGCTGGAGATACCAGTATCGCGGATTGTCAGACATATACTGAATGGCCTGGGAGCGGCTGTGATGCCGTTCCTTTCCATGTGGATGCTGCAGTGGTATACCTGTGATCCATGGCGTATGTATCCCATGATGATTCTTTTGAACTGCATCTTTTTTTATCTGTTTTACCTCGGACTTTCTTTTCTTCTGGGAAGTTTTCGCTGGGGTTACAGTATTTCCTCGCTGTTTACCATGATTTTGGGAATTGCCAATTATTTTGTGGTGGAGTTCCGTTCTTCACCGATTGTTCCCTGGGATCTGCTGTCAGTGGGGACAGCTGCATCGGTAGCGGACAATTATACCTATACAATCAGCTGGCGTCTCTTTTTTATCAGTGCCGGATTTATCTTTATGATTTTGAGCGGAGCCAAGCTTACGTGGAAGCCGAGTAAACTGAAGGTGCGTATTCCGGCTTTTGCGGTATGCCTTGCGCTGCTGCTGGCTGCTGGATCTGCGATACAGGAGAAAAATGTAAAAGATTTCTTCGGTATGGATCAGACACTGTTTACGCCCAATGTGCGCTACAGAAATAATGGTTTTGTGGCGGCATTTGTTGGAAATCTCCACCTGATCCATATTCAGGAGCCAAGCGGTTATTCTACGCAGAAGGTAAAGGAGATCGGTGAAATCGTCAAGACAAACACGGACAGCAGTGCAGGCAATGAGGGAGCTGCTTCAGAAAATGACAGAATGCCGAATATTATTGTTGTGATGAATGAGGCGTTCTCTGACCTGTCTGTGCTGGGTGATTTTAATACAAATGAGGATTATATGCCATATTTTCATTCTCTGATGGAACAGTATACTAGCGGGCATCTGATGGTATCTGTAAAGGGCGGAAATACCGCAAACACGGAGTATGAGTTCCTGACC
>CAKRNX010000242.1 GCA_934371475.1 uncultured Lachnospiraceae bacterium | reverse complement strand
CTCCCACATCTCTGCTTTAGTCATTCTGTTATATAAAATGGCATCAGATTTTTCACTGATACCATTTTAATGCTTTCTTGTGAAAGTTACAACTGTTTTATTTCTCATTCGCCAAGCAGGATCTGAAATGCTTCCTGCACCTGTTCTACCGGAATAATCTCCAGGCTGTCCTTCACTTCATCCGGGATTTCCTCCAGATCTTCTTTATTCTCCATCGGAATCAGCACATGTGTGACACCTGCCCGCTGTGCTGCCATCAGTTTTTCCGGAAGCCCGCCTATAGGCATAACCCGTCCGGTCAGAGAGATCTCACCGGTCATTGCATAATGAGGATCCACAGCCTTATTTTTCAGAAGAGAAGCCAGCGCCGTTGTTAGCGTAATCCCCGCAGACGGTCCGTCTTTTGGCACCGCACCGGCAGGCACATGAATGTGGAGATCATGACCCTCCAACTGTTTTGCCTCCTCGGGAAACAGATGTTTGACCAGACTGACTGCAATCTGCGCAGACTCCTTCATCACATCTCCAAGCTGTCCTGTCATAATCACTTTTCCTGTTCCTTCAGACAGGGACATCTCAATAAACAGGATCTCACCTCCCGCTGCTGTCCAGGCCAGCCCTGTCACAACTCCGGGCTGTTTTGCCACCAGAATATGTTCATGCCGGATCTCATGGCGACCCAGAAATTGCGGCAGTCTCTTTTCACTGACCGTAATGCTCTTCCGCTCATTTTTCACAAGTTTTACCGCAGCTGTCCGACACAGAATATCCAGTTGTTTTTTCAGTCCGCGCACTCCGGCTTCCGCAGTATATCCACTGATCATTCTCTTTAATGCCGGATCCGTCACCTTAAGATTTTGTGGTTTGATCCCGGCATCTTTCATTGCTTTTGGCAGCAGATGGCGTTTTCCAATATAAAATTTTTCAACTGCCGTATATCCGGGGAACTGTATCACTTCCATACGGTTCAGCAGCGGTTCCGGTATCGTATCAACCGTATTGGCCGTACAGATAAACAGTACATCAGAAAGATCATACGGCACATTCATATAGTGATCTGTAAATGTACCGTTCTGTTCCGGATCAAGTACTTCCAGCAGTGCACTGGATGGATCCCCGGAATAATCTCTGGAAAGCTTATCTACCTCATCCAAAAGAATCACCGGATTGCTTACACCGGCGCGTTCCATGCCCTGCATAATCCGCCCCGGCATTGCCCCGATATACGTTCTGCGGTGCCCTCGGATCTCTGCTTCATCCCGGATACCACCAAGACTGATTCTGACATATTTTCGTCCAAGCGCACTCGCAATGCTCTCGCCGATGCTGGTTTTTCCTGTACCCGGAGCACCTACAAACAACAATACAGAACCAGACTGTCGTTTATTCAGAGCCATAACCGCCAGCTGCTGAAGAACCCTTTCTTTCACTTTTTTCAGTCCGTAATGGTCATCATCCAAGATTTTTTCTGCCTTATTCAGATCAACCGGCATCATCTCCTCCGTCTTCCAGGAAAGCTTTGTCAGAAAATCCAGATAATCATACAGGGAACTATACTCATGTCCGTCCTTTCCTTCCTGCTCCATCCGCCGCAAAACCTTTTCAGCCTCTTTTCTTGCCTCTTCATTCATGTCGGATTCTCTGATCTTCAGTTCAAATCGCCGCACATCCGACAGGTCTTCCGGATGCATATCATCCAGCTGTTTCTGCAGAATTTCAATCTGCTTTTTCAGGGCCGCCTCACGGTACATTTTTTCATTGTCCGCTTTCTGCTGTGACTCCGCCTCTTCGCTGAGCTTATTCATCTCTACAGACTCGCAGATTGTCTTTTCAATCAGGCGGCACCTTTCCCTTCTTGAGTCTACAGCCAGAAACTGATATTTTTCTTCCCATGGGATCCCCAGATACGCTGCTACCGCACAGATCACTTCTTCCGGATTCTTCCAGTGAGAGAAATAATTTCTTGCCATCATCCCCCACTGAAAATCCTTCACATAATTCAGGAGTACCCTCTGAATGTGGATATATATTTCTTTTTCTTCTTCATCTGTCAGATCTGATTTTTCCGGCCGGTTGGCGGCAGATGCATCCACATGGGTTCCATGAATCTCAAAATCAGAGAAATCCACCCTGGATCCGGTATGGATCCGATAATTGCCATCTTCATCTATCGACTCGATCCTTGCGGAGATTCCCACCGGATAGAAATCCTGATCTGTCAGGGATACTCTCTCTTTATCAGACTTCATCATGGCAAATAAAATTTCCTCGTCTTTCTGTACACTTCCACAGCCAAGTTTCTCAAATACATCTTTCTTAAAATAAAAGACAATCTCCGGAAGTATCAGCATATCATAAATAGGCACGATCATCATTATCATCGCCTCCTCTGTTGTTCTTGCTAGCACTCGTTTCACTTGAGTGCTGACATTATTTTATACTTACTTCTCTCAAAATGCAAGTTTTTATTGTTCTGCAGGTATCATTTGGACTATGCGAAGCGCCTAATAAGCCATGTAATCTGGAAGCAGAATATTTCGACACGCTAATCCTATACCAAAAGAGGAATATTTCCTCTGCCGACCGACAGAGAAAACATTCCTCTTTACTGCTTCCTATTTCTTTCAGTGAGCAACAAACCAAAGAACTACACCTATATTCGACTGCCCCGGCA
>CAKRNX010000241.1 GCA_934371475.1 uncultured Lachnospiraceae bacterium | reverse complement strand
CGATATAAATTATGTAAAATGGGATATTAGCTCAGTCGGTAGAGCACTTGACTTTTAATCAAGTTGTCCGGGGTTCGAATCCCCGATGTCTCATGAATGAAAAGAAGTGTTGCATGTCAGCACTTCTTTTTTTGTTTGTGTCACAGTAAAAATACCCCCCTGCTATGCAGGGGGAGGGCAGATCTTTAGATATAAGTATGAGCTCCTGTGCTATCATAGAAGTGGGTTTGCAAAACCACAAATAAAATAGCACAGGAGTTCATAAGAATGGAAACAAATAGTTTAGCTCATACAAAATGGGAATGCAAGAATGCCCTGGTATAACTTGAACATAGGATGTCTGGAGTTTACCGGAGAGGCAACTCAATACGGATAATATAATCGTCAGTGGAAGAGATAGATGTTTCGTTTAGTACTGTTTCATATGCATAGTCCCAGAAGTATAACTGGTGTTTCTTGGCATAATCAAGAAGTTCTTGATACTGTTCGGCGAGTGTTTCCATACTGCCATGATAGTAGGTTTGAAGATATTTTCCGCCTGGTTTATGGTGAATGTTCCGGCTATTCACAGACGTCATAGAGTCGGAGGTCGCAGGAACCAGAAACAAAGCACAGTAATCATCAAGTTTTCCGGCGTAGAGGCTGGAAACAGGTAAAATACAGCCGTACATGGCATCATGAAGATTAGGCAGATCATATTTCTGAACACCTTCTACCAGAGTTCTGATGTCCTGTTCCCAGGGAATATTTCTGGATGTGTGAAGAGTAATCAGAGTTTCCGGAGGATTGTTGACAATGTGGACAGAAGAGAAATCCAGATCCATAATTGTGGAAATCTGTGTACTTTGACGGACAAGAGTCTGACGGATTGAGGTTAAGCGAAGAAGTTTTTGATCGAGTTCTGTAATTTGTTCATCCAGAAGCAGTTTTAAGCTGTCGGAAGAACGGTGAGCAAGAAATGCCTGAATTCTACAGATGGGAACATCCAGTTCCCGAAGAAGAAGAATTGTCTCCAGCGTAGAACTCTGATAATATCCATAATAGCGGTAACCATTTTCCTTTACAACTGCAGGCTTGAAGATTCCCACTTCATCGTACCACATCAACGTTTTTTTGTTAATTCTATGAAGTCGAGCAAATTGTCCGATTGTAAAAAAAGTAAAATCCTTTCTTGAAGATGTCATAAAACCCTCCTTGACTGTACTGTAACTGTACACTTTATAATATATTATAGTCTGTTCCGGACAGAGAGTCAAAGATAACAGAGAATGGCTTTTCAGATTCGTTCTAGTTAAAAAGGAAAATTCAGGAATGCCCCGGCATTCCTGATGTAAGATGTGATGACCGAAACGGAGGCTATATCAGATAGGAGCCATCCCTCATCTGATATAAAAGAAAGAGGTTTTAGAATGGTTTCAAAATTATTTTCAGGGATACAATTAAAGAAAGGTTCCTGTATAATTGCAGCGCTGAGCAGTATGTTTCTGGCGTTTGGAATGTATCACGTCCATTCTTTTGCAGGAGTCACAGAGGGCGGAGTGCTGGGATTTACGCTGCTTCTGGAAAACTGGTTTGGTATTTCTCCGGCAGTTTCCGGGTTTGTCATGAATATGCTTTGTTATATTATGGGCTGGAGACTTCTTGGAAAGGAATTTGTTGTGTATTCGATGATATCAGCAGTGGGATTTTCAGCGGCCTACAGGGTATGTGAACAGTTTCCGCCACTGTGGCCGGGTTTGGTGCAGATGCCTTTGCTTGCTGCAGTTCTGGGAGCCGTTTTTGTGGGGCTGGGAGCCGGCTTCTGCGTGAGAATCGGAGGTGCTACCGGCGGAGATGATGCATTGGCGATGAGTATTTCCTATTTGACAAAGTGCAAGATAGAGAGAGTGTACAGAATTGCAGATTTTGTTGTGCTGGCTCTGTCTGTTAGCTATATTCCGCTGAACAGGATCGGATATTCTGTGCTGACAGTACTGTTGTCGGGACAGCTGATTGGAGTGATCCAGAGAATGAAAATGCCGAAAATTTCATTGTTTGACAGAAAAAACAGGGAGGATTGTTATGACGGGGAAGTATGATGATATCCGCTATTTACCTCATCCGACGTCCAGGAAGCATCCAAGGATGTCAATGGAAAACCGGGCAGCGCAGTTTGTACCGTTTTCTGCGCTTACAGGATACGGAGATGCGCTGAGGGAAACGGCGAGACTGACGGACATTAAAATCGAGCTGGATGAGTATGAGGGAGAAGATCTGGACCAGAAATTTCAGATGCTGCAGAAGCGCCTTCCATCAGAATGTCAGGTAATGATTACTTATTTTGAGGCGGATGAGAAAAAGGCGGGAGGAAGATATCAGGAACTGACAGGAAAGGTAAAAAAAATTGACTTGGCGAAGAAAATTTTTCAGATGGAAGATGGAACTGAAATTCAGGTGAAAGATATACTGGATATCCAGATTGTATAAAGGAAAGGCATTGTCCTCCGGATAAGATGCGCCCTGCCGGAGACTATATCAGAGGGGATTATTTCTCACTACCTACAGAGGTGGGAAGCCTTTCATATCTGATGTATTATAATAAAATGAGAACACAGAAATTTGCAGGAGAAAGAAGAAACATATGGAAAGGCAGGAAAAACATCAGTGGCAGCACACGTATGTGGCTATTGATTTGAAATCATTTTATGCATCGGTAGAGTGCGTGGAGAGAGGATTGGAT
>CAKRNX010000240.1 GCA_934371475.1 uncultured Lachnospiraceae bacterium | reverse complement strand
ATTTATTTGAAGACGGGTCATCCTTCTTTCCGCCCAGAACACGGGCGATCAGCAGCATTGCGTACATCAGGCAGGGTACAATGACTGTGCTGGCCAGAGAAGCCATGAGCAGATCTTTGGTAGCCGGACTGCCGAAAATGCCAAGAAGAAAGGTAACAAGGTAGAGCGACAGGAGTACAATGATGCCGACCCAGGCCATGATTTTTTTCATTTTTTCCATAATAAACCTCTTTTCGATAAATTTGGGAATGTCTGCGCATTCTTTTTTGATATAGGTAAGTCCCATTACTGCTTATTCTCGCGAGCAGGGTCAAGCTGCTGTGTTTGCATAGATAGTTTGTGACTAACGTAAAAGTTAAATACCATGTTTCAATTGCGGAAAGCAATAAGCCGTGATCTAATCATTAACTGAATGCATTGTAGCAGATTTTGCTGTGCTTGAAAAGGGGAAAGATAACTGTGATTTGCAGCATCATAAGTGTTCATGAGGTGAGCGATACTCCCTTTGCGAAGCAGTGCTTCGGTTATATGTAAGCAGAAAATCGGATTGCGAAGATCTGTTTGAGCGTAAGAATGAAAATTACAGCGGAAATGATCAAAATATATCGTAAATTTGCATAATATCTGATGGGCGTTAATTAGGAAAAATTCACGAAATTGTATTATAACATAAAAAAGTCCTTACAATTAACTGAAAATGAATGGTAAAATAAGTATATGTGAAAAATTGGCTATCATTAAGAAAAAGAGTAAGGAGGATTGACATGTTTCAAGCAGGAGAATACATTTATTATGCAAGCAGCGGTCTGTGCAGAGTCGAAGAAGTTGCCTTACTGAATTTATCGGGGACAGACCGGGAGCGTTTGTATTATCGTCTCACTCCGATGGAGGGGCAGGGCGGTGTGATCTACACGCCGGTGGATAATCCCAAGGTGGAGATGCGCCGGGCTATGACCAGTGAGGAAGCGAGTGCGCTGATTGATGCAATTCCGGAGATTGAGCAGCTGCAGATTACGGAAGAGAAGCAGCGGGAACAGAATTATAAGGACGCGCTGAAGTCGTCGGACTGTCGCCGCTGGGTGCAGGTAATCAAGACACTGCAGGAGAGACGGCGTGTCAGGATTGCGCAGGGAAGAAAAGTCACATCTACAGATGAGAGATACTTAAAGAGTGCAGAGAACCGCCTTTACAGTGAGCTGGCACTGGCACTTGGCCGGGATAAAAATGAGATGGAGCAGTATATTATGATACGGCTCGGCGGAATAGATGAGAGATGAATACTAATAGAAATTGCATAATAATTATGAAGTAAAATTTGGAGTGTCCTCTGTTTTCGGAAATGAAAATAGGGGACATTTTTATTTCACAGGAAATTGCGTCCTGTGAAACAAAAAGCCTCCGGCAGGGCGCACATAGTCCGGTGGACAATGGCTTTGTGCCGACCGAAACGGAGTGTGCGAAGCACACTTTTGTTTTTCTGTATGAAAAAAGATACTTGCTTTTTGACCGGACAGCCGCTACAATGACAGGGACAATTGCATAATGAGAGAACTTGTATGTAAAAGGAGATATCATGAAAAAAGTAAGAAACTTAGCAGTGTTACTTTTACTGGTGGCCTTTACTGTTGTACTTGGCGGATGCCGGGGCGATAAGGATGGGAGTACAGAATCTCAGAAAGACAACAGTTCTCAGGAAACCGCTGCAGTGACAGAGTCAGAAGAGGTGACGGAAAAGGTCTCAGAAAAGGCGTCAGAGCAGAGTTCTGAGCAGTCACAGACAGTGTCCGTGGAGACTTCTGCCGAGCAGGAAGAAGCATCCACAGAGGCGAATGAAGCTTCAGAAGGACAGGCAGCAGCGGCAACAACAGATGTGGAGCCGGTTATGGGCGGTTCCATTGTAGTAGGAATTCCTCAGGATCTGGAGGATAGTCTTGACCCACATAAAGCAGTTGCGGCAGGAACGAAAGAAATCCTATTCAACATCTATGAAGGTCTGGTAAAGCCTGATGCATCAGGTGATTATCAGGATGCGGTAGCCGAAAGCCACAGTATTTCCGATGATGGAAAGGTATATTCGTTCCAGCTTCGGGATCATGTGAAGTTCCATGACGGGACAGAGGTGACCGCAGAGGATGTCAAATATTCGATCGAACGCTGCGCTGGTATCAACGGGGACGGGACTCCGCTGGTATCAGCGTTTTCTAATGTGGAAAGAGTAGAGGCGCCGGATGACCATACAGTGGAAATCACGCTGAAGGAGGCGGATACGGAATTTCTTTCCTATCTGACAGTGGCTATCGTACCGGAACACGCAAAGGATCTGGATAAAAATCCGGTGGGAACCGGCCCGTTCAAGTATGTATCACGTTCTCCGCAGGAGAATATTGTGATCGAAAAGTTCGCAGACTACTGGGATGAGGCAAATCAGGCATATCTGGATCAGGTCACATTTAAAGTGGTCAGCGACAGCAACGCGATTGTGACCGGCCTAAAGGGCGGATCCCTGGATATGTTTGCCAGAGTCAATTCCACACAGCTCTCACAGCTGCAGGATGATCAGGATCTTACCGTTTACGAGGGCGGTATGAACCTGGTGCAGGCGCTGTATCTGAACAATGCCAGTGAGCCGTTCAATGATGTGAGAGTGCGTCAGGCGCTGTGCTATGCGGTGAACCGCCAGGATATTCTGGATCTGACTGCGGACGGCAAGGGAACCATTATC
>CAKRNX010000239.1 GCA_934371475.1 uncultured Lachnospiraceae bacterium | reverse complement strand
CTGCCTGCACATGGAGATCAGCATCTTTGCCAATAAAGCTGCGGATCTCTCCAAGCACTTCATACGGATTTCTTCCGGCCTTTGCCAGGATAGACGGGTTGGTTGTCACACCGTCTACCGGGTAGAACTCATAAATTGTTTTGATCTTATCAATATGTGCGTCATCAATCAGTAACTTCATAATCTGGCTCCTCCTGATTTTTAATCTCTAAACTTTTCCTATAATGTCTGCTCGGTCCTTCCGATGATATCATCCTGCGTTTTTCTCGAAAGCACATTGAAAAATGCACTGTAACCGGCCACTCTGACAATCAGGTCCTTATGTTTCTCCGGATGTTTCTGCGCATCAATCAGCGTCTCCCTGGATACGATGTTGTACTGCACATGATATCCGTGCAGTCTGTTGAAAAAGGCACGGATCAGCAGTTCCAGCTTCTGCTTGTTCTCTTCTGTAGACAGCATCTGCGGCGTCATCTTCTGGTTCAGCAGCACGCCTCCCGTGATTTTTTCAGTCCGCAGCTTGGATACACTCTTAAAGACAGCTGTCGGTCCGTTCTTGTCTGCATTGTGCGCCGGGCTGCATCCTTCCGCCAGAGGCTCAAATGCATTTCTGCCGTCCGGCGTCGCCGCTGTCGCCATACCCTGCCCCACATTTGCACTGATCGAAGAAGTACCGCCGTAGCGGATGCCCCCAATCGGCCCCCTGTGATAGCGCGTATTCGGATATTTTGTAATCTCATCCAGGTAGGAATCGTATGCTTTTACTATCAGCTGATCCACGTAGTCGTCATCGTTTCCGTATTTAGGCGCCTCATTGACCAGCATTTCCTGTATCTTTTTGTTCTCCGGACTCTGGAAATTATCAAGGATCGCGTTCCACAGCTGTTCTCTCGTGATCTTCTTCTCCTCGTATACCAGTTTTTTGATCGCCGCCAGAGAGTCGGCCATATTGGCAATTCCTACCTGAAGACCTGAAATGAAATCATACACAGCACCGCCTTCTTTGATAGTCTTGCCCCTGCCCACACAGTCATCTGTCAGTGCGGAGCAGAGAATATCCGGCACATCACGCTCAGAAGCCACATCAATAATGTTTTCGATCATCACGCTGTAGCGCGTCATCTCTCTGACCGTCTTATCCCAGGCCTCCATCAGCTCCTCATATGTCTCCATATCTTTAAAATAGCCCCAGCCCTTCGTAAACCGTCTGCCACTTGTAAGGTCAACACCATTATTCATCGCGCACAGCAGTACTCTCGGGAAATTGACGTAGGACATTCCGGTACACCGGTATCCCCATTTGCCCGGAACTGCCGTCTCCACACAGCCGATCGCACTGTAATTGTAGGCATCTTCCTCTTTCACTCCCCAGTTAATAAAGGAAGGAATGATAATCTCATCATTGTTCAGCGCCGGCATTCCAAATCCCAGTTTCATCACTTCGATGCATTCGTCAAAAAACTGTTTGTTCAGATTGGCATGATATCTCACAGTAAGATTGGGCTGTGTCAGCCTGGTCTGGGCAACAGACTGCAGAACCAGGAAGCTCATCTCATTCACTGCATCCTTTTTGTCTGTTGTCTGACCTCCGATCGTCACGTTCTGGTACATGGGAGAACCCGCGGAGCTGAGCGTATGAGCCTGTGACCGCACTTTATTGACTGTCAGTGTCTTAATCCACAGACAGGTCAGCAGTTCCAGCGCCTCCTCTTTTGTAATCCGTCCCTCCCGGAGATCATTTACATAGAAATCATTCATGTACTGATCAAATCTTCCATAGCTCAGTGAATGGCCGTTGGACTCGATCTGCAGCACCAGCTGGATCATCCATACCGCCTGCACTGCCTCCCGAAACGAAGACGCCGGCTCATATGGAACCTTCCCGCAGATCCTGCCAATCTCCAGCAGTTCCTCTTTTCTCTTCGCGTCAGCCTCCGTCTCTGCCATCTGCACAGCCAGTCTGCTGTAGCGGAGTGCAAATGTATGCACCGCGTCAATCACGGTCAGCACTGCTTTATAAAAAATGTTTTTATCTACACTCTCTCTGTCTGTGAAATCCAGTTCAGAACGCAGCTTTCTGCAGCGCTCCTCATATCCTTTCAGGCCTTCGCGGAGCACCTTCTCGTAATTCACCGCCAGATGAGCGTCCCCGGCGTTCAGTTTTCCTTCCATTCCGAACACACCGGTCTCCATAAACACACTGACTTCATCGGGAAGCAGCGCCTCTCCTCTATCTCGCAGCGTGTTATTCTTCCAGAATGGAGCAATCTCACGAAGCTGCCCTTTTGTCTCTTCCGTAATATAGAACACGTCCCCGTCTCTTTTCTCAAACAGATCCAGCTCATTGATAATAAACTCCATCGTGTATTCCGGGAACACCGGTGCGTTTCTGTTCTTGGTTGCCTGATTTCCTGCGATCAGAGATTTATCTTCTATATAAATGGTCATTTCTTCCAGTATCTTTTTCAGCATAAGAGCTCTTACCATGACGCGGGGCTGGTTCTGATTTTCACTGTAAACCTGCGTCGCCAGTATTGCTCTCTCGGCATCTACAAACGGTTTTTCATCCAGAACTTCCTCCCGGAAACATTTCATCCGCTCTGTCAGATTTCCAAAATGATTTTCTGCACTCATATCTGCCTCCTGTATTTCGTTTGAAATATTTTTTACTTGTGTTTGTAATTAAAAGCTATCATATTTTAGATTTTATGTCAATATACTTTTGAA
>CAKRNX010000238.1 GCA_934371475.1 uncultured Lachnospiraceae bacterium | reverse complement strand
ACAAGAAGGAGATTTCTGACAGAGTAAATCAGATCAAAGCTCTCATTGAAGAAACCAAATCTGAGTTTGATAAAGAAAAACTGCAGGAAAGACTGGCAAAACTGGCTGGCGGTGTTGCTGTTATCCGTGTTGGTGCAGCTACTGAGACTGAGATGAAAGAAGCAAAACTGCGTATGGAAGATGCTCTGAACGCAACGAGAGCAGCTGTAGAAGAGGGTATCATCTGCGGCGGCGGATCTGCTTACATCCACGTAGCAAAGAAAGTTGCAGAAGAGATCGCAGGACTGGAAGGCGATGAGAAGACAGGTGCCAAGATTGTTCTGAAAGCTCTGGAAGCTCCACTGTACCGTATCGCTGCCAATGCAGGTCTGGAAGGCTCCGTTATCGTAAATAAAGTAAGAGAGTCAGAAGTGGGTGTTGGCTTTGATGCATACAAAGAAGAGTATGTAAACATGGTAGAAGCAGGCATTCTGGATCCGGCAAAAGTTACCAGAAGCGCTCTGCAGAATGCAACCAGCGTTGCATCCACACTGCTGACTACTGAGTCTGTAGTTGGTATCATTAAAGAGGATACTCCCGCAGCACCGGCCGGAGCAGCTGGCGGAATGGGAATGATGTAATAAAACAGAATAGAGTATAATAGCTGAAAATTCTCCCAAAAGGGGGCGATCGTGATTTACGGTTGCCTCCTTTTGTGTTACACTGAAGCTGAAACGTGTTTGAACGCAGAATAAGCATTCCCCGCTTCAAGTGCGCGGAGAATTAAGAGATAGACTCTTCAAACATGCTTTGGTAAAATAAGTGAAAGGATGGAGAGAATGGGCGATTTATGTAAGGAAATACTGGTCAAGAGAGTTATGACAACAACCGAGAAAATCCTGCGGGCAGTATTGATTGCAGTGACTGTGCTGTGTATTGCGGCAGGTTTGATGCGGTGGCCTTTTCTGCTGACAGGCATTGCTCTGGCTGTAGTCTGCTGCTTTCTGGTACCCGGTTTTGATCTGGAGTATGAGTATCTGTATGTGAATGGGGAGCTGGATATCGACAAGATTATGGCAAAGCAGAGGAGAAAACGTTGCGTTTCTTATGATGTGGCCAATCTGGAGCTGGCGGCTCCGACAGATTCTGCATCACTTGGCCGTTATCAGCAGCAGAAAGACATCCGGGTCAGAGATTATACGTCGCGGATGTCGGACACAGATTCCTGGACTTTGGTATTTAACAGCAAGAAGGGATGGGAGCTGGTAAAGCTGGAGCTGGATGATGAGATTATCGGGGATATCAAAAGACGGGCTCCCAGAAAAGTGGTATAAATTTGTCGATTTAACGGTTGACAATAGAGGACTATTTTGCTAAAGTATTGTGTTAATAGCATTAAAATCTTAATAATAATGAGAGGGATCAGGCATGGGAAAGATTGTAAATGATGGTATTACATTTGATGATGTTCTGCTTGTGCCGGCATATTCAGAAGTGATTCCCAACCAGGTAGATGTGAGCACCTGGCTGACAAAGAAGGTCAAACTGAATATTCCGCTGATGAGTGCCGGAATGGATACGGTAACAGAGCATCGTATGGCGATTGCCATGGCGCGTCAGGGCGGTATCGGTATTATTCATAAGAATATGTCCATTGAAGCGCAGGCAGAGGAAGTGGACAAGGTAAAACGTTCTGAGAACGGTGTTATCACAGATCCGTTCCATCTTTCACCGGACAATACACTGGCAGAGGCGGATGCGCTGATGGCGAAGTTCCGTATTTCAGGTGTTCCGATTACAGAGAATGGCAAGCTGGTTGGTATTATTACGAACAGAGACCTGCTGTTTGAGGAAGATTTCTCCAAAAAAATAAAGGAATCCATGACTTCTGAGGGACTGATCACTGCACCGGTGGGCATTACCATGGAAGAGGCCAAAAAGATCCTTGCAAAAGCAAGAAAAGAAAAACTCCCGATCGTAGATGAAAAAGGCTATCTGAAAGGGCTGGTTACAATTAAGGATATCGAAAAGCAGATCAAATATCCGCTGTCAGCCAAAGATGATCAGGGAAGACTGCTGTGCGGTGCAGCGATCGGTATTACTGCCAATGTACTGGATCGTGTGAAAGCATTGGTAGAGGCTCATGTGGATGTAGTAGTGCTGGATTCTGCTCACGGACATTCTGCTAATGTAATCCGCTGTGTCAAGATGGTCAAGGAGGCATATCCGGATCTGCAGGTAATCGCAGGAAACGTGGCGACCGGAGAAGCTGCCAGGGCACTGATCGAGGCAGGAGCTGACGCCGTTAAAGTCGGCATCGGACCGGGATCCATCTGCACTACCCGTGTGGTTGCAGGTATCGGTGTTCCGCAGATTACTGCTGTGATGGATTGCTACAGCGTAGCCAAAGAGTATGGTATTCCGATTATCGCAGACGGCGGTATCAAATATTCAGGCGATGTGACTAAAGCGATTGCAGCCGGAGCTAACGTATGTATGATGGGCAGCATGTTTGCCGGATGTGATGAGAGCCCGGGAACATTCGAGCTGTATCAGGGAAGAAAATATAAAGTATACCGCGGTATGGGATCTATCGCAGCCATGGAGAACGGCAGCCGCGACCGTTATTTCCAGACCAATGCCAAGAAACTGGTGCCGGAAGGTGTGGAAGGCCGCGTGGCATACAAAGGCAGTGTAGAGGATACCGTATTCCAGCTGATGGGCGGACTGAGAGCAGGTATGGGTTACTGCGGTACAGCAACCATTGAAGCTCTGACTGAGAATGGAAGATTTGTTAAGATT
>CAKRNX010000237.1 GCA_934371475.1 uncultured Lachnospiraceae bacterium | reverse complement strand
AAATTTATCAGCCTGACGAATGTGGCGGAGTGCGCCTACAATATTGTGATGGCGACAGAGATTATTGGACTCTCCCCTGCAGAGCGGCAGATTATCGCCACCGTAATCAAGTTCAATACCATGGATTTCTGCTATTACAATGAGCTGGTGGCGAGCAGTTCCGTTTCCCAGGAGGAATATCTGGTAATCGCCAAGCTGACTGCGATCCTGCGCATTGCCAATGCACTGGACCGCAGTCACAGGCAGAAGTTTAAAGATATCACGGTTACTCTGCGGGACGACCAGCTGGTGATCGGAGTCGAGAGCCAGGACGACCTGACGCTGGAGAAGGGAACCCTGGCGGAGAAGGCGGGATTTTTTGAAGAGGTATTCAATATCCATCCTGTGATCAAGCAGAGAAAGAAAATGTAGAGGAGGAGACAAATGGCAGCGTCTGATTTTACAAATCCGAAATATTATACAAACCGGGAACTGAGCTGGCTGGATTTTAATCTGAGGATCCTGGGGGAAGCCAGGGACAAATCCAATCCTCTGTTCGAACGGCTGAAATTTCTAAGTATTACAGCATCCAACCTGGATGAGTTCTTTATGATCCGTGTAGCGTCGCTGAAGGATATGGTACATGCCAAATACAATAAATCAGATATCGCCGGGCTGAAGGAACAGCAGTGGTTTGCTGACAGGTATTTTGAAGAGACTATCTATCCGGTGCTGACTCCCATGGCAATGGATTCGTCCAGGCCGTTTCCGCTGATCCGCAACAAGTCTCTGAATATTGGGGCGCTGATCTCCAAAAAGGGCGAGAGCGGAAAGAGCGAATTTGCAACAGTGCAGGTGCCTGCAGTGCTTCCGCGCATCATAGAGCTGCCTGTGGGAGAGGGCGGACAGCGGACGGGTATCCTGCTTGAGGAGATTATTGAGCGGAATATTGACAAGCTGTTCCTGAATTATGATGTGGTCAGTGCGCATCCGTACCGGATTATGAGGAATGCGGATCTGACGATTGATGAGGATGAGGCGGCGGATCTGCTCAAGGAGATCCAGAAACAGCTGAAAATGAGACAGTGGGGTGAGGTCATCCGTCTGGAAATCGAAGATAAGATGGATGAAAAACTGTTAAAGATCCTGAAAAAAGAATTTAAGGTAAAAGAAGAAGACATTTACTGCATCAACGGACCGCTGGATTTGACATTTCTGATGAAGATGTACGGTCTGGATGGGTTTGACCATCTCAAAACACCTGCATACCGGCCTCAGCCGGTGCCTGCACTGGCGGGAGAACCGGATATTTTTGCGGCGATCCGCAAGAAAGACATTTTCCTTCATCATCCGTATGTGACATTTGATCCGGTGGTAGACTTTGTGCGCAAAGCAGCCAGAGATCCGCAGGTGCTGGCCATCAAACAGACGCTCTACCGTGTCAGCGGTCATTCACCGATTGTGGCGGCGTTAGCTCAGGCGGCGGAAAACGGCAAGCAGGTGTCAGTGCTGGTGGAGCTGAAGGCGAGATTTGACGAGGAAAATAATATTCTCTGGGCCAAGATGCTGGAAAAAGCAGGATGTCATGTGATTTACGGACTGGTGGGGCTGAAAACACACAGCAAAATCACGCTGGTCGTGCGTCGGGAAGAAGACGGGATCCGCAGATATGTACATCTGGGTACAGGCAATTATAATGACAGTACGGCTAAGCTGTATACGGACTGCGGCATCATGACATGTCAGGAGGCGATCGGTGAGGATGCCACGGCAGTCTTTAATATGCTTTCCGGATATTCTGAGCCGAAGCGCTGGAACAGGCTTTCTCTGGCGCCCATCTGGCTGCGGAGCAAGTTCCTGTCCCTGATCAGGAGAGAAGCAGACCATGCCCGGAACGGACAGCCGGCCCGCATGATTGCCAAGATGAACTCTCTCTGTGATCCTGAGATCATTGCGGCGCTCTACGAAGCCAGCGCGGCGGGAGTCAGGATTGATCTGATTATCCGCGGTATCTGCTGCCTGAAAGTGGGCATTCCGGGAGTCAGCGAGCATATTTCTGTGAGGTCGATTGTCGGTACATTCCTGGAACACAGCCGGATTTTCTATTTTCAGAATGGCGGACAGGAAGAGTTTTATATGGGAAGCGCAGACTGGATGCCGAGAAATCTGGATAAGCGCGTGGAGATCCTGTTCCCGGTAGAGGACGAGGATCTTAAGGACGAGGTGCGTCATATTCTGGAAATCCAGCTGGCAGATACCATGAAGGCCCACGAGCTGAAGCCGGACAACAAATATGAAAAAATTGACAGGCGGGGCAAGACGCTGCTGTGCGCGCAGGATTATTTCTGCAAGGAGGCGGTCGAGCGTGCAAAAGAACTGGAACCGGATCCGAGGCTGACGAGAGTATTTATCCCGGCAGAGCCTTCCGAGGAATCATAAACAAGCCAGAAATCAGGAGGAGAAGTATGTTTCGCGATTGTACAAAAAAAATCAAAATCGGGGATCGCATGATCGGAGGCGGAAATCCGATCCTGATCCAGTCCATGACAAATACAAAGACAGAAGATGTGCAGGCTACGGTGGCACAGATCAGCCGGCTTGCAGCAGCAGGATGTGACATTATCCGCTGCGCGGTACCTACGATGGAAGCGGCTGATGCGCTGAAGGAGATCAAAAAAGAAATTAAAATTCCGCTGGTGGCGGACATTCATTTTGATTACCGGCTGGCGCTGGCCGCTATTGAGAACGGAGCCGACAAAATCCGGATCAATCCAGGCAATATCGGTAACCGGGAGCGGGTCAAGGC
>CAKRNX010000236.1 GCA_934371475.1 uncultured Lachnospiraceae bacterium | reverse complement strand
TAATTTCTAATCAAACCGGCTGCTGCACTTATTTGCGGCAGCTTTTTTATTTCACAGGACGCAATTTCCTGTGAATTGCGTCCTGTGAAATAAAAAGCCTCCGGTATTGGAAATTCCGGTTTTCCATAGCAGAAGTCTTCTTTCTTTTCTTTCACAAATGCGCTATAATTTACTCAAACAATTACCGTGCCACAAGATCTGACCCTGCCTGTGCCTGCGCAATAGGGAAGAAAAGACCTTGGGACACGTCCCTGATTGGCGGTGACTCATGATTTCATTCAAAAAGAGCAATGTAAAAACTACCATCAAGGAGCAGATGAATCACTATCTCATGTTGATTATCGGCATGGCCGTCATGATCAATGTGATTTCCCTGCTCTTCTATTCCCTCAATACCTCTCAGTACGAAGCTCACATGAAGCAGGTGCTGAACCTGAACCAGTTCTATGTCAATTTAAGCACAGGAAATATTGCGCTTGGCAATTATGTACAGAACGGCGCAGACAGTAATTATCAGCAGTTTTTTGAGTCCATGGAGACTGCGGAGGGTCTGTTGGCATCTCTGGAATACGAGCGGATCAGCCAGTCTTTTCTGCGTGATATCCAGGATATGCGTGCTATGCTGAGTACCTACCGCAAAAACGGAGTACAGATCCGCAATTATATTCTGGAATGGGGCACAAAATCTAATTCTTCCAACGCACTGAAAGGGGTACTGGATCTCTACGATAACGCCAGTGAGATCTACTCCGAGATGGACGGTGAATTCAAAAACCTTCATCTTGAACTGCTGGAATATACCAATACAGAAATGCGCACGCTGGAACACCGCAAAAAGCTCTATATTGCAGAACTGTTCATTGTCATTCTGGTGACACTGGACTGGGCACTGTACCAGGGACGCCGGATGGCTGACCGGACCGCCGTTCCCATTCAGGAACTGACAGAGGCTGCTGTCAAAATCCGCGACGGCAAGCTGGCGGAGTTTGATGAAGTCAAAGCCCATGCTTCCTATACCAGAGAGCTGCAGATCCTGATCACGGTCTTTAACCTGATGATTGATCAGATCCAGGAACAGTTCCGTATTTCACAGGAGGTCGCCGACGCCAAACTGCGACTCCATGAACAGGAACTGGAAAACCTGAAGATCACAAACCAGCTGCATGCCAGCGAACTGAAGGTACTTCAGATGCAGATCAATCCTCACTTTCTGTTTAATACACTGAATATGATATCCAAAACCGCCTATCTGGGTAACTCGGAGGAAACAGTCTTTCTGCTGAACCAGACTGCACAGCTTCTGCGTTACAGTCTGGACTATATGGGAAAATCTGTCACACTGGAACGGGAACTGGAGATTCTGGACTGCTATGTCTGTATCCAGGAAAAACGGTTCGGTGACCGGATTGATTTTGACTTTGACCTGGATGAACGGTTCCACCAGATCCAGATCCCCTGTCTGATTCTCCAGCCTCTTGTGGAAAACTGTATTTCTCATGGGGTCGGCATGTACACAAGCGGCGCACGGATCCTGATCCGCACCCGCTATCTGGAAGACCGTCATCAGGGAATGATCTCTGTGATCGACAACGGACTTGGCGTACCGGAAGACGATCTCAGAAGTATCCGCCAGAAACTGGAAGGCGACTGGGATTCTTCGCAGGGCATCGGTCTTGGCAATGTGGCTATGCGGCTGAAGAGCTTTTTCCACAACCAGGCTTCCGTAGAACTCTACAGCATTCCGAACCAGGAGACCGAGGTAAGAATCCTGCTGCCCTACTTCGCGGAACCATCTGTCCCGGAAACTGCGCTGACCGGATCTGAAAATTCCATATAAATCAATGCCTCTCTGTATACATGGTTGTCTGACCTGCTGCTTGCTGAAATCAAAGACCCCTGCAGCATTGCCAACTATCCATACAAGCATGGCTGCTTGGCTCATTGCTCTCGGGAATAAATTTTGTATAAAGGAGAATCTGTTTATGTACCGAATGATTATCGCAGATGATGAATCTATTGAATGCCGGGCACAGGAACGTATTATTCAGGAGCATTTTAAAAACATTGAACTGCTGCCCAGCGTCTACAACGGAATCGAACTGCTCCAGAGTGTGGAAAAAGAGAATCCGGATATTATCATTGCCGATATCAACATGCCCGGCCTGAACGGCCTTGATGCGCTGGAGATCCTGCGCATGAAATCTGTGGATGCAAAAATTATTATCAACACCGCTTATCAGCAATTCGACTATATCCGCCGGGCACTCGTGCTGGGAGCCTCAGACTTTCTGACCAAACCCATGAAGGAAGAGAAATTCACTGAAACCATCCAGCGCGTTATCTCGCAGCTGGATAAAGAGCGCAAAGCCAGCGTACAGGAAGCCGACTCTTCCGAGAAAATGCAGAAAATCCGCCGTATGGCAGAGTCCGAGGTCATGTCCTCCATCCTGCTTGGCGAACCTAATGAGACAGAATTTTCTGTTCTGTTTGAAAATCTGAGCGGCGACTATTTCGGCGGTCTGATGGCTGCCGTCTCCTTCAACGGAGACAAAAAAATACACCTGTCCCGGGTTGAAAAACCCCTGTCTGATAAAATCCGCCGCTACTGCACCTGTCTGTCACGTATACACAAAGACACACTGTATCTGTTCCTTATCCCAGGCCAGCAGGTCGATGCCACCAACTATCAGCAGTGGTTCTCCGATCTGATTGAAAAAACCTTCGATGAACTCCAGAAAGAATCAGACACTCCGCAGCCGTTGGATCTGCATTTTGGCGTCAGCGGCTGGAAATACGAATTTG
>CAKRNX010000235.1 GCA_934371475.1 uncultured Lachnospiraceae bacterium | reverse complement strand
GTATGAGACAGAGCAGGCCATTATGGATCAGCTCTGTTTTGGCGCACCGGTACAGGTGAAAATTATCGAAAAATTCAGACTTTCAGGTCAATATACGGCCAAAAACCTGATGCAGGTATACAAAGACAGCATTCTGCTGGAGCTGAAAAACTACAATATGTTTCTCTATAACCTGTTCCACGGCGCCCGCTGTGAGTTTACGGATGATGATACGCTGGAGCTGACGATGGAAGACAATGTAGTAGCCCGTGGGAAAGAGGAGGAGCTGCTGCAGATTCTTGAAAAAATTTTCTGTGAGCGCTGCGGACAGCATCTGAAGATTGTTCCGCAGCTGGTGGAGGCGAAGGAGAGCCGTAACCGGAAATTTGCGCGGATCCGTCTCGAACAGGAGGTCGCAGCGATCTGTCAGCGTGCATACAGCCAGAAGGAGTCAGACGGAGAGGAGTTCATGGAAGCGCCGGGAGAGCAGAAAGCAGAAGTCTTTCAGAGTGCGGAGAAAGAGAAAACCGCGCCTAAAGAAGCAGTCGCTGTGGTGCATCGGGCGGTGAAGCCTGCGGCTCTTGCAGGCGGGGATCCGGGCAAACGCGCTGCGCAGACAGAGAATGGCGGAGGATATCGAAACCGCGGAGGCGGACGGTTTGCGGGACGTCAGGATGGAGGCCGTTTTGGAGGTTCTGTGAAGCGCTCTGACAATCCGGATGTCCTGGTAGGGCGTGATTTCGAGGACGATGCGATCCCGATCGAACAGATCGTGGGAGAGATGGGCGAAGTGACGATTCGCGGCTGCATCCAGAACATGGAGACACGGGAAATCCGCGGAGATAAGACGATTGTCATGCTGGAGATCACAGATTATACGGATACGATCGTGATCAAAATGTTTGCCCGCAACGATCAGATGGAAGAGATCAACGAGGGGATCAAAAAAGGGATCTTCGTAAAAGTCAAAGGCGTGACCACGATTGACAAATTTGACAGCCAGCTGACAATAGGATCTGTGATCGGCATCAAAAAAATCGCAGATTTTCGCAAGCTCAGGATGGACACGTACCCGGAAAAGAGAGTAGAGCTGCACTGCCATACGAAGATGAGTGATATGGACGGCGTGTCGGATGTCAAGGATATTGTCAAGTGCGCGATGAAGTGGGGGCACGAGGCGATTGCGATTACTGACCACGGAGCGGTGCAGGCCTTCCCTGATGCCAACCATGCAGTGCCGGGCGACTCGGATTTCAAGGTAATCTACGGCATGGAAGCGTATCTGGTGGATGATATGCGCAATATTGCAGTCAATGCCAGGGGGCAGAGCCTGGATGAGACATATGTGGTGTTTGACCTGGAAACTACGGGATTTTCTCCGACTCAGAACAGGATCATTGAGATCGGCGCGGTGAAGGTTGAAAAGGGAAAGATTACAGAACGATTCAGCACGTTTGTCAACCCTGAGGTACCGATCCCCTACAGGATTGAGGAGCTGACCGGCATCAATGACGGCATGGTCATGACATCTCCGAATATCAGTGTGATATTGCCGCAGTTCCTGGAATTTTGCGGGGATGCGATTATGGTGGCGCACAACGCTTCTTTTGACATGAGCTTTATCGAAGAAAATATCCGCAGACTCGGCCTGGATGCACCGGATTTTACGGTTGTGGATACGGTAGCCATGGCCAGAGTCCTGCTGCCGGCACTGAACCGTTTCAAGCTGGATACGGTAGCCAAGGCTCTTGGCGTCTCGCTGGAGAACCATCACAGGGCAGTGGACGACGCGGGATGTACGGCGGAGATTTTTGAAAAATTTGTAAAAATGCTCAAAGACCGTGGGATTGACAATCTGGAAGGACTGAACCGCCTGGGGCAGTCTTCGGAAGACCAGATCAAGAAACTGCCCACGTACCACGCGATTCTGCTGGCGGACAGCGATGTGGGGCGGATCAATCTGTACCGTCTGGTTTCATGGTCGCATATTCAGTATTATAACAGGAGACCGAGGATCCCAAAAAGTGTGCTGCAGAAATACAGGGAAGGCATCCTGTTAGGTTCCGCCTGCGAAGCAGGAGAGCTGTTTCGGGCAATCGTCAGGGGTGCCTCGGAACAGGAGCTGGCCCGGCTGGTTGATTTCTATGATTATCTGGAAATCCAGCCCATTGGCAATAATATGTTCATGACCAGGGATGATTACGAGGATCCCAGGACGGTCGAAGAGCTCAAAAACTATAACCGTAAGATCGTGCAGCTTGGAGAACAGTATAACAAGCCTGTAGTGGCTACGTGTGATGTGCATTTTCTGAATCCGGAAGATGAAATATACCGCCGGATTATCATGGCCGGAAAAGGCTTTAAGGACGCGGACAATCAGGCACCGCTCTACCTGCGCACGACTGAGGAGATGCTGCAGGAATTTCAATATCTGGGCGAGGAGAAGGCCAGAGAGGTTGTAATTACCAACACGGTGAAAATTGCCCGTATGTGTCAGAAAATCTCTCCTGTGCGCCCGGATAAATGTCCGCCGGTCATTGAAAATTCAGATCAGCTGCTGACAGATATCTGCTATAACCGTGCGCATGAGCTGTACGGAGAGGAACTGCCGCCTATTGTAGAAGAGCGGCTGAAGCGAGAACTCAATTCCATTATCTCCAATGGTTTTGCCGTGATGTATATCATTGCGCAGAAACTGGTCTGGAAGTCCAATGCGGACGGCTATCTGGTAGGTTCCCGCGGATCGGTAGGATCCTCGTTTGTGGCTACGATGTCGGGTATCACGGAGGTAAATCCGCTGCATCCTCACTATTACTGTGAGACATGTCATTACAGTGATTTTGATTCGCCTG
>CAKRNX010000234.1 GCA_934371475.1 uncultured Lachnospiraceae bacterium | reverse complement strand
GTTGTAGCCAGCTGCGCACAGGGATTTGGTATGACCGTGCTGGCTTATGATCCCTTTATCAACCTTGACTACTGCGCTGCACATCAGATTGAGTCTGTTTCCTTTGAAGATCTGATGAGCCGTTCCCATGTAGTCAGCCTTCATCTTCCGCTGTTAGATTCCACCAGACATATGATTGATGCCAGGGCCATTGCCCGCATGCCGAAGGGATCTATCATTGTCAACGCTTCCAGAGGCGGTATTATTGACGAAGATGCGGCGTATGACGCGCTGATGAGCGGACAGCTTTCCGGACTTGGACTTGATGCATTCGAAATTGAGCCTCCGGTCAATTCTAAGCTGTTCACTCTGGATAACGTGATTGCAACTCCTCATACAGGAGCACACACGAAAGAAGCCACCGACAACATGGCACACGCATCCGTAAAGAACCTGATCGATGTTCTCTCCGGAAATGAATGTCCGTTTGTAGTCAACAAATAAGACTTCTATCTACTATTGTTTACTCTCTTTCAGAGGGCGTCTGCTGTTAGCCGCAGACGCCCTTTTCCTATCTTTTCATTATGATCATCTCCCCGCAGTCTGTGCCGCAAGAACAGTCTATGCGGCCAGCCTGTTCCTGTTCATGTCATTTTCACAGATCTGAAACACTCTTCCAGCAACATCTTTTTATTTTCTCTTATTTACAATCTTTCTTCAAATGGTATAATATGGATGTTTTAGTATAAACAGCAATGCGGAACATCTCTGTCTGATAAACTCATGTTTCAGCATATGAAAGGAATTTTATCTTATGAAGCTATTACGAAGAATTTACTGCCGTGGTTTTCAAAAAGCATTCAAACTTGCTCTGCCTTTTCTTCCCTACCGCAATCCCGAGGTGGTCGGATCGGTCAAAGCTTTACCTGAAATCCTGATCAAAAAAAAATGTGACAATGTTCTTATCATCACAGATCAGGGGATCCGCGGTCTCGGCCTCACTCAGCGTCTGGAAAAAGTGCTCACGGAAAACGGCATCTCTTACTCTGTCTATGACAGAACCGTTGCCAATCCTACAACAATCAATGTGGCAGAGGCAGAAGAGCTCTGGTATCAGTCCGGCTGCCAGGCCATCATCGGTTTTGGCGGCGGCTCCAGCATAGACTGTGCAAAGGCCGTAGGTGCGCGCATTGCCAAACCGCACCAGTCGCTCGCACAAATGAAAGGTATCCTAAAAGTCCACAAAAAACTTCCGCTTCTGATTGCCATTCCTACCACTGCCGGAACCGGAAGCGAGACAACCCTCGCCGCTGTCATTACCGATGCAAAAACCAGGCACAAATACGCAATCAATGACTTTCCTCTGATCCCCAGATATGCTGTGCTGGATCCTAAAGTCACCTTAAGTTTACCACCATCTATCACTGCTGCCACCGGAATGGATGCGCTGACTCATGCCGTGGAAGCTTATATCGGAAATTCAACTACCCCTGCCACCCGCAAAAATGCACTGGATGCCGTTCAGCTGATCTTTGAAAATCTGGATCGCGCCTATACGGATGGCTCTGACAAAGAAGCTCGCAAAAACATGCTCCGCGCTTCCTATTTTGCCGGATGTGCATTTACTAAATCCTATGTCGGATATGTTCATGCGGTTGCCCATACCCTGGGAGGCCAGTACAATGTCCCTCACGGACTTGCAAACGCGGTACTGCTTCCATTCGTTCTGGAAGAATACGGCGATGCCATCAATGGTAAGCTTGCCAGACTCGCGCAGGCGGCCGGCATTGCCGCATCTGATATGCCAGAAAAAGAAGCGGCGGCGGCTTTTATTCAGGCGATTAAAGATATGAAAAAACGCTTTGATATCGGTGATACGATCCCGGCAATCAGGGAAGAAGACATTCCCAGTCTTGCTCATTATGCAGACAAAGAAGGAAATCCTCTCTATCCGGTACCGGTCCTGATGGATGCACATGAACTGGAAAAATTTTACTATATTCTTATGGAGCATACACAGGAGGAGACTTCCCATGAATCAGAATGAAATCCATACCCTTGTAGAAAAGCAGAGAGCCTATTTTTACAGCAATGCCACACTAAATCTTGAGGCACGGATCACTGCCCTGAAAAAGCTTCGGAAAAGTATTAAGCATCACGAAGAAGATATTGCAAAGGCTCTCTTGGCAGATCTTGGCAAAAGTAATTTCGAAAGCTATATGTGTGAGACAGGACTGGTTTTAAGTGAAATTTCCTATATGCTGAAACATATCCGCAGATTTGCGCGTGAAAAACGTGTCCATACACCGCTGGCCCAGTTTCATTCCCGAAGCTTTACCAAATCAGGGCCTTACGGAGTTGTCCTGATCATGAGTCCATGGAACTATCCGTTTCTTCTCTCTCTTGATCCTCTTGTGGATGCAATTGCGGCCGGAAATACCGTCATTCTGAAACCAAGCGCCTATTCTCCTGCCACCAGCGAACTTATTTGCAACATTATAAGGGAATGTTTTGCGCCTGAACTGGCTGCCGTTGTAACCGGAGGACGCGCCGAAAACAACTGTCTGCTCGAGGAACATTTTGACTATATTTTCTTTACCGGAAGCCAGAATGTCGGCCGGGAGGTCATGAAAAAAGCCTCTGCGCATCTTACTCCGGTCACACTTGAACTCGGCGGAAAGAGTCCCTGCATCATTGATGAAACCGCTGACCTGAAGCTGGCTGCCAGACGGATTGTCTTCGGCAAATACCTCAACTGCGGCCAGACCTGCGTTGCTCCGGATTATATCTGCTGTCACACTTCTGTCAAAGATGCTTTTCTGAAGGAAGTCAGACAGCAGATCACTCTGCAG
>CAKRNX010000233.1 GCA_934371475.1 uncultured Lachnospiraceae bacterium | reverse complement strand
CTTCTTTTCTGCGAGCTGCGCAGTCTACACTCCGTTTCGGTCGGCGCAAAACCATTGTCCACCGGACAATGTGCGCCTTGCCGGAGGCTTTTTATTTCACAGGACGCAATTTCCTGTGAAATAAAAAATGCTGCGGATCTCTCCGCAGCACCTCATCGACCGAACTGAATTACTCGCCCATTGCGATGATCTCTTTTTTGTTGTAACTTCCGCAAGCCTTGCAGACTCTGTGCGGCATCATTAACTCGCCACATTTGCTGCATTTCACCAGATTCGGAGCAGACATTTTCCAGTTTGCTCTTTTGCTGTCTCTTCTGGCTTTTGAATGTTTATTTTTCGGACAGATTGACATGGTTTACACCTCCTTAAAATTGCTAAAGATATCACGGATTTTAGCCATCCTGGGATCCAATTCTGTGTTGTCACAGCTGCAAGTCCCCCGGTTTAAATTCTGACCGCATACCTTGCACAACCCTTTGCAGTTCTCTTTACAGAGTACACGGGCAGGCCAGTTCAGCAGTGCTTCACCATAGACAAGCTTATCCACATCCAGGTTATATCCATTTAAAAAATCACTTTCGTCGAGTGCATCCAGACGTTCTTTCTCAGACAGTTTCATATCTATCTCCCGCTCAAACTCGATTGGAAGATCCACTGAAACGTCCTCCAGACAACGTGCGCACGGAATCAACACCTGTAACTCAATGCTGCCTTTCAGCCCCAACACCTTATTCCCCTTATTCTCAACTTCAAGAGTAAGCGGAGTTTTCTTTACAACAGGGAAACTTCCGAATGGAAAATCCAAGTGGTCTGCCGTAAAATCAGCCTGGCGCGAAATGACCTTGCCTTCCGTTAATATGACTTCCGTCAGGTTCATCAATGCACACTCCTCCTAACACACACGCTAATTATTATATGCATACTGCATATATTTGTCAAGCATTTTTTCTTGACAGAAAAATACTGCTATTCGGCAGTTGCTGTTCATAGACATTCTGTCAGCTGTCGCATTCGCAGCCTTTGTTTCAGATCTTGTTTTGTAAAAAGAACTGTTCAAATCTGCGTTCTTTCCCGTGCTGTGAAACAGCAAGTGTTTCACAGCCAGACAGACAATCCCTTATTTCGTTACCTGTTCCACAGTCTCACGGCAGATTGCCAGTTCTTCGTTGGTCGGAATGACGGCAACAAGAACTTTGGAATCCGGAGTAGAAAGTACAAAGTTTTCTCCCCGCATCTTGTTCTTCTCTTCGTCAACTTTGATGCCAAGATATCCCAGGTAGGACAGAACTTTCTCACGTACCAGTCCGGCATTCTCACCGATACCGCCGGTAAATGCAATTGCATCTACACCGTTCATGGCAGCCACATAGGAACCTACGTATTTAGCCACACGATATGCAAATGCTTCGATTGCCAGTGTTGCCGCTTCATTTCCGTTGTCCATGGCCTCTTCCAGGTCACGGAAATCGCTGGACAGACCGTTGGACAGTGCCATCACACCTGACTCTTTGTTCAGGATGCGCAGCATCTCAGATACATCGATATTCTCTTTCTTGCACACAAACTCTACAACTGCGGGATCCAAGTCACCAGAACGGGTACCCATGATCAGACCCTCAAGAGGAGTCAGACCCATGGAAGTATCTACACACTTGCTATCTTTTACTGCGCTGATAGATGCGCCGTTGCCCAGGTGGCATACGATCACTTTGGAGTTGTTCGGATCCAGCTGCAGGTATTTGATGGTTTCTTTGGATACAAAACTGTGGGATGTTCCGTGGAAACCATATTTACGAACCGCATATTTCTCATAGAACTTTGTCGGGATTGCGTATCTGTATGCTTTCGGCGGCATGGTCTGATGGAAAGCAGTATCAAATACCGCTACGTTAGGCTTACCCGGCATCAGTTCCATGCAGGCGCGGATACCCATCAGGTTTGCGGGATTATGCAGCGGTCCCAGATCGCAGCACTCTTCGATTACAGAGATTACGTTCTCATCAATAACACAGGACTGAGTGATCTTGGATCCGCCATGCAGTACACGGTGTCCGATCGCCTCAACCTCATCCAGGCTCTTTAATACGCCGGTCTTTTCATTTACCAATGCATCCAGAACCATCTTGATTGCCTCTGTATGAGTAGGCATCGGAGCCTCTGTGATTTCTTTTTCTCCGCCGGTCGGCTGGTAAACCAGTCTTCCGTCAAGGCCGATACGCTCACACAGACCTTTTGCAGCTACTGCCTCTGTATCGGAATTAATCAGCTGGAACTTCAGGGATGAACTTCCGCAGTTGATTACTAATACGTTCATTTTCTTTATCCTCCTGAAACACTCGTTAATTATTTATTCTGGCACTGAACAGCGGTAATAGCAACAACACCTACGATATCCTCGGATGAGCATCCGCGGGACAGATCGTTAACCGGTGCTGCGATACCCTGTGTAACCGGGCCGTAAGCTTCTGCTTTAGCCAGTCTCTGTACCAGCTTATATCCGATATTTCCGGCATCCAGATCCGGGAAGATCAGCACATTGGCATGTCCTGCAACCGGGCTGCCCGGAGCTTTGGAAGCACCCACGCTGGGAACAATCGCAGCATCCAGCTGCAGCTCACCATCCAGCATCAGATCCGGATTTTCTTCTTTTGCAATCTTAACAGCCTCTACCACTTTATCGATATCTGCATGCTTTGCGCTGCCTTTGCTGGAGTGGGACAGGAATGCCACCTTCGGCTCTGCTCCTACCAGTGAACGGAAAGACTCTGCGGAGGAAGCTGCGATAGCTGCCAGCTCTTCCGGACTGGGGTTCTGGTTCAGTCCGCAGTCAGCAAATACGAATGTGCCATTCTCGCCGTATTCGCAGTTGGGTAC
>CAKRNX010000232.1 GCA_934371475.1 uncultured Lachnospiraceae bacterium | reverse complement strand
CCTGGATCAAACAGAGTATCTGGGGGAAACAGAAGAAAAAATTGCCTGGGAGAAAGCCGGCATAATCAAGGAAGGGGTTCCGGTTATTTATGATGGAAGAAACCGTTCTGTGGAAAAAGTAATCCGGGATCAGGCAGAAAAGATGCATGCGCCGGCCTATCCATTTTATGGTGAGATGTGTGAGATCACAGAGCGGACGGATAAAAGCATTGATTTTGTCCTGAATAACAGGTATTATGATTACAAATTGGTGAGAGTGCCGTATCTGGCGGAATACCAGCTGGTGAACAGTTCCCTTGCCATGATGACAGTCAGGATTCTGGATCCGCATAAGACAATTTCAGATGAGACGATCATTCAGGGAATTGCGGATACACGCTGGAGCGGACGGATGGAGACTGTGATGCCGGGCGTTGTGTTGGATGGCGCGCATAATGCGGCAGGCATTGAGGAGTTTCTGAAGACAGTTCGGAGTGTTCAGAAGCGCCGTTCTGTGTCACTGTTGTTTTCCGCAGTGGTGGAGAAGGATTACGATGAAATGATCCGCGAGATCTGCCAGGAAGCAGATTTTGCTTCTATTGTAGTGACGCAAATCGAAGGAAGCAGAAAGGTGGGGGCAGAAGAGCTGGCGGAGGTATTCCGTAAATACACGGATGCACCGGTAGTGGCAGAGCCTGAGATAGACAGAGCGTTTGAGCGCGCTCTGGAACTGCGGGGGGACGGCATGCTGTTTTGTGCCGGATCACTGTATCTGGTCGGAGAGATCAAAGCTGTGATCGGCAACAGCAGGGTGCAGCATCATTAGGCGTGTGTGAAACGGAGGGTTTTCGGTTGGTGAAAATGGGTTTCCGGATATGCGCTGAGTGTTGACTGAAAGGATAACAGGGAGAAAATAAATGATTAATTATGAAGAAGAGCTGAAAAAATTTCATCCGAGTATGGATGTCAATGAGGCGGAGGATGCGATCTACAGCCGTGATCTGACGGATGTGACAGATATTCTCAAAGAAATGCTCAAGGAAGAAAAACAGAAGAAAAAATAGGGGGATTTTATGAGATGTATCTACTGTAATACACCCCTGGCAGCGATTGATTACTGTCCCGGCTGTGGGGCGGATGTCACTTTGCTCAAGAGGATTGTCCGGATTTCCAATCTGTTATACAACAGAGGGCTGGAGAAAGCGTCCGTGCGGGATCTTTCAGGGGCGATTACCTGTCTGAAGCAAAGTCTGAAGTTTAATAAAGAAAATATTGACGCGAGAAATCTGCTCGGGCTGTGTTATTTTGAGACAGGGGAAGTGGTATCGGCGTTGTGTGAATGGGTAATCAGCAAAAATCTGATGCCGGAGAATAATCTGGCAGATTTTTACATGACGCAGCTGCAGAATAACAAAAACAGGCTGGATGTGATTAATCAGACGATTAGAAAATATAATCAGTCTATCGAATACTGCCGTCAGGGAAATGAAGACATGGCTGTGATCCAGCTGAAAAAAGTAGTAAATCAGAATCCAAAGCTGGTGAAGGCATATCAGCTGCTGGCGCTGTTATATATGAAGCGTCAGGATTATGAGAAAGCCAGAAGATTGCTGAAGAAAGCAGCGGCAGTGGACAACAGCAATACGACGACGCTGCGCTATCTGACAGAGATTGAAGAAGTGACAGGAAAAAGCACAACATTTGCTTCCAGAAAAAGAAAGCAGGAGCCGGACCGGGAGGAGAGCGGCGGAACGCTGCGCTATATCAGCGGCAATGAGACGATTATTCAGCCGACTACATTCAGGGATAGTTCTACGGTGGCAACATTTATCAATATTGCGCTGGGGATCCTGCTGGGCGGCGCGATTGTATGGTTTATGGTGGTGCCGGCCAGCAGGCAGAGTGTGCTGGAGACGGCCAATCAGCAGGTGACGGACGCTAATATGAAGCTTGCTTCCGAGATGGCGAATCTGCAAGATCTGCAGGAACAGGTGGATTCCTATACGAGCCGCGCAGATCAGGCGGATAAAGAAAGGGACGATGCGCTGGCAAAGGCGGACAGCTATGATGAGCTTTTGGCTGCAGTGGATCTGTATGTAAATGGAGATCAGACAGCGGCAGATGCGGTAGGCAAGCTAAATGCGGACGATTTTGACGGCAGCGCCAAGACATTGTATGAGGATCTGATGAAGGCTGTGAGCACCTCGCTGTTTAATCAGTATTATTCAGCGGGAACGACCGCTTATGTGGGACAGGATTATACCACGGCGGCAGATCAGCTGCAGAAGGCGGTGGATGCAGATCCGGAAGGAAACAGCAACTCTTATGTGGATGCGCTGGCATATCTCGGATTTGCCTACTATAATCTGGGGGATGCACAGAATGCCAATAAGGCGTTCAATGAGATTATCAGCAAATATCCCGGATCTACCTGGGCGTCACAGGTACAGGCATATATTAGCACAGACGGAACAACGGGACAGGCTACACCGACTGGCACGCAGGGCGCGGCTTCCATGCAGAATGCTCTGGCAGATACGGGAACGGCAAATACATCAGGTGCACAGACCGGGGCGGAGGCTGATCCGATTACCGTTATTGATGGTGGAGGCGGGGATGCTGCTGGCGGGACTTACAGCGAGTCAGATGTGGCTTGGACAGATCCGACAACGGGCATGAAATATGATGTAAACGGCAATGCGCTGGGATATTAACGAACAGAAAATAGAATTATTTACGGAAGAGAAACCTCCGGTAAGAGGCTGGCATGACAGAGTCATGTCAGCTTTTTATATTTCACAGGAAAGTGCGTCCTGTGAAATATAAAGCCTCCGGCGTGATGCGCAGCTCGCAGAGAAGAAGCCTGCTCGCGCGCGGAACAAAAGCTGTGCTGTCAAAGTT
>CAKRNX010000231.1 GCA_934371475.1 uncultured Lachnospiraceae bacterium | reverse complement strand
CTCAATCTTTGACAGGCCCTGGTCATTGTCCTCTGTTACTGCATGGATCACATTGTTCCAATTGTCCCGGATATTGCTCCAGCCTGGTTTATCCGGTGCAAAAATCAGAAGTCTCTTTGCATTTTCATCCATCAGGCCAGGTGCATTTTTGCTTCCCCACCATTCTGTAAGCCTGTCAAAATCCTCTGGCATTCCACTTGGATAATTTTTTACTTTTTTTCCAAATCCAAGGGCATGGGTTCCATCATCAGACCACACCACGATTACATGCCTTCTCTTTGCTGCATTATTGCTCCAGTCAGACTTCATTGCGTAGGCAAGGGCTTCCAGACCATCCTCTGGGTCATCTCCGCCACCAGACGGAACAATACTCTTGATACATCTTTCAAACTCATCTGCCTGTTCTGGCAGGTTAAAGAAATTAGTCACCATCATCGCATTCTCCCGGTCATAATAATAATCGCGGAATGCAACGATCCGAATCCGAAGCTGGCTGACCTTTTTTCCTTTTTCATCCATCTCCTTCTGGAAATCCTGGTAGAAATTAAGTGCATTGCTCTTTACCTTGTCCAAAATCGGATCCATGCTCATGGTCGCATCAATGCAAAACACAAGATCTACCTCGTATGACATTTTGTTTTTGTAGTTACTGCCCATTCTTTTGTCTCCTCCCTTATTCTCTAATTCTCCTGACTGTCCTCTAAAATCTCAGTACCGGTTTTTGTTTCCAGATCGTCCCTCTTACTTTCTTTTGCTTTTTCTGTGGATTTGGAATCCTGTTGGGGTTTATCTGTTACAGAAGGCTGCGCTTTTTTTGAATCCTTATCTTCGTCCTTGGTGTCTTCTTGGGTATCCTTTTTGGGGGTATCTGTTACTGAAGGCTGCGCTTTTTTTGAATCCTTCCCATCGTCCTTGGTGTCTTCTTGGGTATCCTTTTTGGGGGTATCTGTTACTGAAGGCTGCGCTTTTTGGGAATCCTTACCTTCGTCCTTGGTATCTTCTGATTCTTCATCCTCTACGGCCATATTTACCACATTTTCGGACGTACTCGTTTCCGTATCTGTCTTTTTATTTAATGCGGTAATTATAAAAACACTTTGAAAAATCAATGCTAAGACAAGAATCATGCCACAGATGCAAAATAATATTCTGAGTTTATTGTATCTTCTTAACAGAATCTTCTTTGCAGCCACAGCCCTTTTATACTCAGCTTCCGAAACAACCTTTTCTCTTCTTTTGGGAACTTCTTTTCTCGTTATTTCCGATTGCTTCTTTTCTACTGGTATTTCTTCTGGTATTTCTTTTGTTACCTCTTTTTGTTTTTCAATTTCTCTTTTAGGAGACTGCTCTCTCTCTTCACCTACCAGTCCCCAAAAGCCCCCACAGTACTCCAGCTCAACCTTTTTTCCACAATTGGGGCATTTCTTATCGTTTTTGCTTATTTTACATCCACATTTCTGACAATACATTCCTATCCCCTATCTATCCTTATGGCAAACTGTACAGCAGTAATCGAAAGGCTGATTTTTCGTCTCACAATTAGGGCATACCCAAACCAATCCTGTCTCTGTTTCCAGATATAGTGAAGTTATCACATGCATATCTTCACTTTTCTTTTCAGAAGCAGAGTTATTATTCAGTGTTACACCGATATATACACCTTTTCCACTGCCCCCAGGTTCAGTCTTCTTTTTCTTGTGTCCCGCCTCTGCCGTCTTTTTTCCATCCTCATCTTTAAGTAACCAGCTATCGTCATATTCGAACTCTTTTTCTCTTTCCTTACGTTTAATATATAAAAAAATGGCGACAGCCAAGGCCAGAATAACAGCAAGAACCATGATTTCGATCATATATAATGATTCTTTCCCCATCAGCTTCCTTTTCCTCCCTTATAGATCCTTTGCAGGAGAAAAGAACTCATCCATAGGAGATTTTTTTTCTTTTTGTGGAATCACTGTACTATCATTGGGAATGACTGTATCTCTATTTGGAATAACGGTATCATGTCTGGGAATAATCGTATCATTTTCACCATTTGGATCGTTCCACTCTATCTCACCACTGTTACTTTTCCTGCTGCTTTCTGGAATACAGATAAAATTGATAAAGTTTCTCTGATCATCTACAAACATATACTTACTTTCATTCACAATTTGTGAAAGAGGGATTCCAATTCTGGAACAGCATTCCAAAGCTTCTGTAATCTGCTCTTCCATTTCCTGGCGCTCTTTTGGGGATGCTTCCTCTCTCCACGCAATATAGTTTGTTTTTCCTGTAATATCATAAAGAATAACATTATTTCTTCCCGGTATGACCTGCGCATTTAAAAGAAAAATGCTGTCATTGATCTTTTGAAGTAATTTGCCATCTGGAACTATACTTTTCTCCAACATACACACCAGCTTCATATTTCCGTCCGAAAAATCAAAACGAAATTCCATAACTTCATCCTCCATCAGATTCTTTTTTGGTCTATCATTTCTTTTATTTTAAATGCATCTTCTTTTGCAAGTAGTGGAAATTTGAGCATTCTCCCGTTTACCTGCAGCTTAAGCAATCCCCGTTGGCAAATAGCCTCCTGAATATCCTCATACCGATACTCAAATTCCCGCGTATAAACAATACTATCAGCCTTTACTCCGGATACGGAGTAGGGGCCAACAACAAATTTAATTTTCGACCAAGTTCTCAACTGTAAAATTCCGTCTACTATCCAGATAATCCCCAATAAAATAAAAACAAGAGAAACCATTCGAGCATAACGGTCAAAGTAACTACTTAATTCCGTATACTTAAAAATACCCACAATCAGAAAAATCAGACCGAGCAGTATGTATACAGGAAATACCCATTTTGCATTTGGGTGAGCAAAAAATATCTTCTCCTCCA
>CAKRNX010000230.1 GCA_934371475.1 uncultured Lachnospiraceae bacterium | reverse complement strand
GGAACTCCCTACTGGATCTGCCCAGTTAAGAAATATAATATCGGCCTTTTCGGTGGTGAGACGATCGGAAGAGTTGTGTTGTGCAATGCCTGCACCGGTGAGACGGAAGATTATGCCCTGGAAGACTGTCCGGAATGGGTAGACTCTGTCTGCTCTGCACAGCTGTTGATCAATCTGTATGATTATCACGGTTCTCTGAAGAACGGTTATTTGAATAGTATCCTGGGGCAGAAGGGCTGCCTGCAGACCACAGACGGTTACAATTATCTGGCACTTGAAGATGATGTGTGGGTCTATACCGGTGTAACTTCTGTTAGCGGAGACCAGTCCAATGTGGGATTTGTACTGATGAACCAGAGAACTATGGAAACACGATATTATTCCATAGCCGGCGCAGAAGAATTTTCGGCTATGGATTCGGCGGAGGGACAGGTACAGAACCTTGGATATGAGGCGACATTCCCGCTGCTTTTAAATGTAGCCAATGAGCCTACGTATTTTATGGCTCTGAAAGATAATGCCGGGCTGGTGAAAAAGTATGCTATGGTCAACATTCAGCAGTACCAGAATGTAGCGATTGGAGATACCGTAGCGCAGTGTGAAAAATCCTACATCAATATATTGAAGTCAAACGGCATCAATACATTGCCTTCTGTGCAGGATACCGTCACAGGGAAAATTGCTAAAATGGTTCCGGCAGTCCTAGACGGAAATACTCACTATTACATTCTTCTGGACGGAGATGATGAGATCTACGATGTTCCGGTGACAATCTTAAATATCATTACGTTTGATGTGGGTGATGCTATTACCATGGAATATGTCCAGGAGGATGACTGCCGCAGTGTTCTGTCGGTAGCACATGCTGCTGCATAGGGGAATTTGAGTGTGATCTCTAAATATCTAATATTTAAATGGAATGGTTTCCGGTAAAACTTGACAAAAAACTGTGCTTGGATATAGAATGAAAAGCAGTGATAATATTGAAAGATAAACTTGAGAAACACTGGAGGAATTTGAAATGGCAATCACTTACAACCACAGAGCCATTGAGGAAAAGTGGAGAAAAAACTGGGAAGAACATCCGGTCAATGTAGACGACGGCAAAAAGCCGAAATATTACTGCCTGGATATGTTTCCTTACCCGTCCGGAAACGGACTGCACGTAGGTCACTGGAGAGGTTACGTGATCTCTGATGTATGGAGCCGCTATAAAATGATGCAGGGATATTATCTGATTCATCCGATGGGATGGGATGCATTCGGACTTCCGGCTGAGAACTATGCGATCAAAACCGGACAGCATCCGGCGATTTCCACAGCAGCCAATATCAAAAATATCAAACGTCAGATTAATCAGATCGCAGCGATCTATGACTGGGACCGCGAAGTAAATACCACCGATCCGGATTTCTACAAATGGACACAGTGGATTTTTGTAAAAATGTTCAAGGCCGGACTGGCATATGAGAAGGAGTTCCCGATCAACTGGTGTCCTTCCTGTAAGACAGGACTGGCTAACGAAGAGGTTGTAAACGGCAAATGCGAGCGCTGCGGCACAGAAGTTACCAAAAAGAACCTGCGCCAGTGGATGTTGCGTATTACCAAATATGCAGACCGTCTCCTCAACGACCTTGACAAATTGGACTGGCCGGAGAAAGTAAAGAAGATGCAGACCGATTGGATCGGCAAATCTTACGGTGCAGAGGTTGATTTCCCGGTAGAGGGACGTGATGAAAAGATTACCGTGTATACCACCAGACCGGATACTCTTTACGGTGCCACATTCATGGTGCTGGCTCCGGAACATGCGCTGGCCAAGAGCTTGGCTACACCGGAGACAAAAGAAGCAGTAGAACAGTATATTTATGATGCTTCCATGAAGTCCAATGTAGACCGTATGCAGGATAAGGAGAAGACCGGCGTATTCACCGGCACCTATGCAATCAACCCGCTGAACGGTGCAAAAGTACCGATCTGGCTGTCCGATTATGTACTGTCTGATTACGGTACGGGCGCTATTATGTGCGTACCGGCTCATGACGACCGTGACTTTGAGTTTGCAAAGAAATTTAATCTTCCGATTATCCAGGTAATTGCAAAAGACGGGAAAGAGATTGAAGATATGCAGGAAGCATACACAGAGGCTTCCGGCCTGATGATTAATTCCGGCGAATGGAATGGCATGGAGTCTTCTGTGCTGAAAAAAGAAGCGCCCCATATTATTGAGGAGAAGGGCTTCGGACGTAAGACTGTCAACTACAAACTGCGTGACTGGGTGTTCTCCAGACAGCGTTACTGGGGTGAACCAATCCCGATCATCCATTGCCCGCACTGCGGTAACGTACCTGTTCCGGAGGAGGAGCTTCCGTTGCGTCTGCCGGAAGTAGAGTCCTATGAGCCTACCGGTACAGGAGAATCGCCACTGGCTGCTATCACAGACTGGGTAAACTGCAAGTGTCCGGTATGCGGTGCAGCATCCAAGCGCGAGACCAATACGATGCCCCAGTGGGCCGGTTCTTCTTGGTACTTCCTGCGTTATGCGGATCCTCACAATGACAAAGAACTGGTTTCCAAGGAAAAGGCAGACAAATATCTGCCGGTTGATATGTACATCGGCGGCGTAGAGCATGCAGTCCTGCATCTTCTGTACTCCAGATTCTACACAAAATTCCTGTATGATATCGGAGCAGTAGATTTTGACGAACCGTTCCAGAAACTGTTCAACCAGGGTATGATTACCGGAAAGAACGGCATTAAAATGAGTAAATCGAAGGGTAATGTTATCTCTCCGGACGATTTGGTAGAGAATTACGGCTGCGATTCTCTGAGACTTTACGAGCTGTTTGTAGGACCGCCGGAACTGGATGCAGAGTGGGATGACAGAGGGATTGAAGGTGTCTAC
>CAKRNX010000229.1 GCA_934371475.1 uncultured Lachnospiraceae bacterium | reverse complement strand
GAGCGCAGGGAAGCATGTCCTGTGTGAAAAGTCGATTGCCTCTAATAAGGAAGAAGCGGAGAAAATGTTCCGGACAGCCAGAGAAAATCATGTGATTCTGCTTGAGGCAGTGCGCTCTGTCTTTGATCCCGGAATGGAGGCGGCCAGACTGAATCTGGGACGGCTGGGTGTGATCCGGAGAGCCACGATAGATTTCTGTCAGTATTCCAGCCGGTATGACGCGTTTCTGGCCGGAGAAAATCACAACATTTTTAATCGCAAATATTCGGCGGGGGCCCTGATGGATATCGGGGTGTACTGTGTACACTGCCTGCTGTATCTGTTCGGTATGCCGCAGGGAGTGAAAGGCTATGCGGACATACTGCGGGGTGAGATCGACGGGGCGGGGACATTTCTTGCAAAATATCAGGATATGATAGCGGAAGTGGAATATTCTAAAATCACAAATTCCAGAGTGCCGAGCGAGATACAGGGAGAAAAGGGTGTCATGCTGATTCATCAGGTAGACAATCTGCGTAAAATTGAGATCATCGGGAATGACGGAACATCGGAAATCATCTATGAACAGGAGCCGGGCAACAATATGGTGCATGAGATCCAGCATTTTATCCGTATGGTACAGGGGAAAGAGTCGCCGCAGACACACAGCCGGCGTTCCCTGGATGCCATGGAACTGATGGATGAAGTGCGCCGTCAGTGTGGGATCTGCTTTCCGGCAGACATCAGATGTGAGGAGACTCCCACGTCTGCGGATGTGTGACGCACACCTTGCAGCAAGAACGCCGGGACGCAATAAGCAAAAAGCAATAAGCAATAAGCAGTGGGTGGGACTTGCCTGTATCAGGAGGAGTGATACGGCTATGAGCAAGCAGCCAGGCGGATTGCGAATAGCCACTTCACCCGAATTCAGTTTTGGAATATATTGTTAGAACAATTAAAACGGCAATATGGGCTGTGAATGAGGCAGGCCGCAGGGAAGCGGCAGCCTGTCGCAGGACGAGGAGAGGGGCAGCGGCCATGGATGGTCAGAAAGTCGAAAATCTTCTGAACCTCGCAATGGGTTCCACACAACGGGAAAAAGAAAAATCTCAGAACCTGATGACGGGATATAATGAAAATGAACGGACATGGGAGCTGATTATCCGGTATGACCAGAGCCGCAGTCCTCTGCCGGAGGAACTGGCGGAAGTGATTCCCCTGTCTTTTGGATACGGGATTATCCGGGTACCGGAGAGGGAGATCACGAAACTGGCGGCACTGGAAGAGGTGGAGTATATTGAGAAGCCGAAAAGACTGTATTTTGCCGTCAATCAGGGGCGGGCGGCTTCCTGCTTTACGGGCCTTCCGGCATCCGTGGAAACCGGCCGGGCGCTGGATGGAAGCGGAACAATTGTGGCCGTCCTTGACACGGGTGTGGACTATTTTCATCCGGATTTCAGGAGAGAAGACGGAAGTACAAGGATCCTGGCATTGTGGGATCAGACGCTGGACGCAGGAATGCCTCCGGAAGGTTTCCGGTCAGGAACGGAATTTACCGGGAGTCAGCTGAATGCGGCGCTGGAGGCCGGACGCAGGGATCAGGCGGCGGGATATAAAATTGTGCCGAGCAGGGACACGGCTGGGCATGGCACACAGGTACTGGGGATTGCCGCCGGGAATGGAAGAGCTTCCGGTGGAATCTATGCGGGAGGCGCGCCGGGGAGTGATATTCTGGCAGTGAAGCTGGGCACGCTGGATCCGGACGGATTTCCGGGTACGGCTCAGCTGATGCAGGCCGTAGAATATGTGCTTCGCAAAGCAATGAGGTACCGTCAGCCGGTGGTCATAAATCTGAGTTTTGGGAATGTGTATGGCTCACAGGATCCCTGTCAATAAGGGAGATCCTGTGTACAGCAATGAGAAAGAGAGTTAACCGCATTAAGTAAGTAAGTCCCCTGTTTCAATTGTGAAAAACAGTAAGCAATACGCGGTGGGTGTGGACTTGCCTGTATCAGGAGGAATGCAAGTTCCTCCTGATGAACTGCGGAGCAGTGATTCGGTTATGGGCAGGCAGAGAAGCGGATTGCGGCTGTCCGTTTGGCTAACAGTGGAAAATATACAAGAAAATATGATTTATAATATAAAATATGTTTAAAATTTTTATTGATATTTTATAAAAAAAGGAGTAAAACATTAAATAAACAAAAAAAGAAATGCACGGAACAGGACAGGTTACAGAAAGAGCCGGATGACAGAGAGTTGCTGGTGGGTGAAAAGCAACAGAAGGTATTCTGTGATATCACCTGGGAGCATCCCTCTGAATAGAAATATCAGGTGCGAGCAAAATGCTGAGGCATTCCTGAATGGAGTAGGATGGGACGTAGTCTTCACGTTACAGAAGAGGCTGTTTATACAGACAGCGGCAAGAGACTGTGTTTAGTGATAAATACAGTAATACAAAGTGGTACCACGGAAATTCCGCCTTTGTGATCCGATCGGATTGCGAAGGCGTTTTTTAATATAAAAATTATACAGAAAAGAGGAGAAATGAGAGTATGAGTGGAATCACAATGATGATAATAGCCATCGTAGTGCTTGGTGGAGCATATCTTCTGTATGGCCGTTATCTCCAGAACAAATGGGGCATTGACCCGAAAGCAAAAACTCCGGCGTATGAGATGGAAGACGGAGTTGACTATGTACCGGCTGATACGAATGTTGTATTCGGACATCAGTTTGCATCCATCGCGGGCGCAGGCCCGATCAACGGACCGATCCAGGCGGCGATTTTCGGATGGCTGCCGGTATTACTCTGGATCTTAATCGGCGGCGTATTTTTCGGAGCTGTACAGGATTTTGCGTCCATGTATGCATCTGTAAAGAATAAAGGACGTACTATCGGATATATCATTGAGGAATATATTGGAA
>CAKRNX010000228.1 GCA_934371475.1 uncultured Lachnospiraceae bacterium | reverse complement strand
CCGCCAGATACATGCAGGCCAGCTGTCCATTGATAATAAATGCCATTACCATCGCAATAATCAGCGTAGTCGGTGCCCGGAAACTCATTCTCAGAAGCATCTGGTAAGCATTCTGCAGATTGGATACATCCGTAGTGAGACGTGTCACCAGACCTGCCACACTGTATTTGTCAATATTGGCAAAAGAAAATCTCTGAATATTGTCAAACATTCCTTTTCTCAGGTTCTTGGCAAATCCCGTAGAAGCCCTGGCTCCGAAGATACCACCCAGTGCTCCGAACACCAGTCCCAGAGCCGCCGCGATGATCATCAGGATACCAATCCGGTAAATGTGATCCATATCCCCCTTATTCACGCCCTCATCAATAATGGAGGACATCAGTAATGGGATGAGCATTTCCATGATCACCTCTCCGATCATACATACCGGCGTGAGAAAAGAAACTTTTTTATACTCTTTTACATACGCTGCTAATGTCTTAATCATGTTGTCATTCCTTTCTTATCAGCAATTATGTGAACAGTAACACGAACATCCTTCCGTACTCCAACTATCAGCAATAAAAGTGCCTCCTATCTCCGACATAGCCTCCTGACAGGATACACATTATCCAGAGAACAATGGATTTGCGCCGACCGAAATGAAGTGCAGATGCATGACACGCATCTCGCAACAAGAATACCGGACGTCCTTAAAGAAAATGCTGCATTGTGTTTATATTGATTCTGTACAGCATCCGCATTTACACGGTTCCTCTGTGTTCAGATTTGCTTTCATTTTCCATAACACGCGGATAAAAACTTCAAATTCTTCATCGCTGACACCATCACGCATCCGCTCATCTACCTGTTCTCTGATATCCTGGCAGTTCTGCCGCTGAATCTGCAGGCCGAGCTCCGTCAGCTCCAGCTTTTTCAGCCGCGCATCTTTTTCTACGGACACTCTCCTGATATATCCCTTCTTCTCCATTAGCTGAAGAATATTTGTCACTGTAGAACGGCTGATGCCAAATTTCATCTCCAGATCCTTCTGATAAATATCTCTGTCCCTGTTTGCATAGAGAAATCCCATAATCCATCCATGCATGACCGTAGCCTGATCCATTCCATTTTTCAGTGAAATCGTCATAATCTTATGACCGATCATCTGATTCAGCATCCGGATCTCATATCCCACTTTCATGGTATCTTCATACTTCATCTGTTTCTGCCTCCTTTCCTGATATTTACTTTGTATCCCAAGTTCCACCTTTCCATATGCATCCTTGTTTACATGCTTATACGGGCATGTCTCAGGATCTTTCTCCACCATTATGCAAACACAAATGGTGTTAGCGTCCTCTCCCATTTCGTTTTCCTGGTACGCTCTGCACAGCAAATTGGCCTCTGCAGCTGCACTCCATTTCGGTTGGCACAAATCCTCCGGATCAGATGCGCCCCGTCAGAGGCTATATGTGACAGTTAGCATGAAAACTAATAGTTTTATTTGAAACTGTTCAATTTGAAACAGTTCGGCTTGGGACTATTTTAAATTGAACTTTTATATTATATAAATCTCACCTCTATTTGTCAAGCAGTCTTTTCGCCACCTGCCGAAGGGAAAGCCATCTCACTTCCGGTGTATTTAAAAGAGACTTCATGTAAGCTGCAAGTTTCTGTTTTATATTTACATTTTTTGCAGTACTGTGTTAAAATACCTGCGCGCAGAGCCATATTACATGTCACAGCTGCACACTGAATACTGCAAACATTTTAGGCCGCTGTCAGGCGGCGGAATGGAGATTTTCATGAAAGAACTGATCGTACTTGGCACTGGGAATGCCACTACCATCCACTGTTACAATACCTGCTTTGCACTAAAAGAAGGTGAAGAATATTTCCTCACTGACGCCGGCGGCGGCAACGGCATTCTGCTGGTTCTGGAACAAAATCAAATCCGCCTGGAACAGATCCACCATCTTTTTGTCACACATGCGCATTCCGATCACATTTTCGGCGTATTCTGGCTTCTGCGCATGATTGCCGCCCGCATGGACAAAGGCAGCTACCAGGGAACTCTCACTGTCTACTGTCATGCTGAACTGGCGCAGACAATACAGACGATTGCGCAGTTGACAATCGGCAAAAAAATTGCCCGCTATGTGGATAACCGCATCGTTTTCCATATCATTCATGACGGGGAAAAACTGTCCATTCTGGACAACATTTTTACCTTTTTTGATATTCGTTCTACAAAAGAAAAACAGTTCGGTTTTCTCTTGCATTCTTCTGATGGATTTCGCATTGCCTTCCCGGGAGATGAACCGTGCTGCATTCCTCACCCCGGAAAAGCTGACAGTCTCCGTCCAGAAAAACCGGAATTGAAAGAACATCTGCGTCCTTATATAGAAAATGCCGACTGGCTCCTGCATGAGGCCTTCTGTCTCTACAGTCAGCGCAACGCCTTCTCTCCATACAAAAAACATCACAGCACAGTGGCAGATGCCTGTCTGATAGCTGAAGCGCTTCAGATCCCCCATCTTGTGCTCTGGCATACCGAGGAGAAAAATCTCTCCAGACGAGCTGAACTGTACACTGCCGAAGGCAATCACTATTACCATGGCAATCTGATCATCCCGGAAGACGGACAGCATATCCTTTTTAACTGAAGCAGGCGGATATTCGCAATCCGTCTCCCTGCCTGCATAGGTTTCCTCCTTCCATCGGATCAAACATTCCTGCCGACAGTAAATAAGCCTTGTATATTATTAAAAAATATTTTATTATAAAGGATAGTTATATCATTATAATTTTAAATCTTCAGATACCACAGTTAAGGAAGTAAACGTATGAACTGGAATGAAAAATGTTTAATGGAACTTACCCATCATCACCTTTTTGAAAATGATACTCACCGTTCAAGATTTCGTGATCTCCTGA
>CAKRNX010000227.1 GCA_934371475.1 uncultured Lachnospiraceae bacterium | reverse complement strand
AGGAGGATCTGCTGATTGAGACTGCCCAGATGGAAGGCTATGTATCTGAGCAGGACAACGAGGTGACAGTGGTACTCGATACAAACCTGACACCGGAGCTGATCGAAGAAGGCTTTGTCCGCGAGCTGATCAGTAAGATTCAGACTATGAGAAAAGAGGCCGGATTTGAAGTTATGGACAAGATCCGCATCTATGCTCAGGGTAGTGATAAGATTACATCCATTCTTCAGAAATTCGGCGCACAGATTCAGCATGACGTACTGGCTGAAGAGATTGTGACAGACCGGATGGGCGGATATGAGAAAGAATGGAATATCAACGGAGAGAAGGTCGCTCTTGGGGTTGAAAAATTGGAAGGAGAGACACATGAATAAATTACTTGACAAAGAGGCATTTAAAGAGCAGGTAAAGGAAAATGTTAAAACCCTTTACCGCAAAACTCTGAAAGAAGCAACGCAGCAGCAGATTTTTCAGGCAGTGTCCTATGCCGTAAAGGATACCATCATCGACAACTGGCTGGCAACACAGCAGCAGTTTGAAGAGGATGATCCCAAAATGGTCTACTACATGTCTATGGAGTTCCTGATGGGACGTGCTCTGGGCAACAATCTGATCAATCTGACTGCCTACAAGGAAGTGAAGGAAGCTCTGGATGAGATGGGATTTGATCTGAATGTGATCGAGGATCAGGAACCGGATGCCGCTCTTGGAAACGGCGGTCTTGGCCGTCTGGCAGCATGTTTCCTGGATTCTCTGGCAACACTGGGCTATTCCGCATACGGCTGCGGTATCCGCTACCGTTACGGTATGTTCAAACAGAAGATTGAGAATGGTTATCAGGTAGAAGTGCCGGATAACTGGTTGAAGGATGGCAATCCCTTTGAACTGCGCCGCCCGGAATATGCGAAAGAAGTAAAATTTGGCGGATATGTGCGTGTGCAGTACGATGAAAAGGCCAAGAGAGATTACTTTATCCAGGAGGGGTATCAGTCAGTTAAGGCGATTCCCTATGATATTCCGATTGTGGGATACAACAACAACATGGTAAATACGCTGCGTGTCTGGGATGCGGAGGCAGTCAATGATTTCCAGCTGGATTCCTTTGACAAGGGCGATTATCAGAAGGCTGTGGAGCAGGAAAACCTGGCCCGCAACATTGTAGAAGTGCTTTATCCGAATGACAACCATTACGCAGGTAAGGAACTGCGCCTGAAACAGCAGTACTTCTTCATTTCCGCCAGCGTACAGGCTGCCATCGAGAAATATAAGAAGAAACATTCCGATATCCGTAAACTCTATGAGAAGGCAACATTCCAGATGAATGATACTCATCCTACCGTAGTAGTGGCAGAGCTGATGCGTATCCTTCTGGATGAGGAAGGTCTGGAATGGGATGAGGCATGGGAGGTGACCACCAAGACTGTGGCATACACCAACCACACCATCATGGCCGAGGCTCTGGAAAAATGGCCGATCGAGCTGTTCTCCAGACTGCTTCCCCGTATCTACCAGATCATCGAGGAGATCAACCGCCGCTTTGTAGAGCAGATTCAGAAGAAATATCCGGGCAACCAGGAGAAGATTGCGAAGATGGCAATCATCTATGACGGACAGGTGAAGATGGCACATCTGGCTATTGTGGCAGGATATTCTGTCAACGGCGTGGCAAGACTGCACACGGAGATCCTGAAGAATCAGGAGTTGAAGGATTTCTACGAGATGTTCCCGGAGAAATTCAATAACAAGACAAATGGTATCACCCAGAGACGTTTCCTGCTGCATGCAAATCCGCTGCTGGCAGACTGGGTAACTGAGCACATCGGAGACGAGTGGATTACAGATCTGTCTCAGATTGGCAAGCTGAAGGTATTTGTAGATGACAAGAAGGCACAGCATGAGTTCATGAATATCAAATATCAGAACAAGCTGCGTCTGGCGAAATATATCAAAGAACACAACGGTATTGATGTGGATCCGCGCTCTATCTTTGATGTACAGGTTAAGAGACTGCATGAGTACAAGCGCCAGCTGCTGAATATCCTGCATGTGATGTATCTGTACAACACAATCAAGGATCATCCGGAGATGGATTTCTATCCGAGAACCTTTATCTTCGGTGCAAAGGCAGCTGCCGGTTATCGCCGTGCAAAACTGACGATCAAACTGATCAACAATGTGGCTGATGTGATCAACAATGACGCTTCCATCAAGGGCAAGCTGAAGGTGGTATTTATTGAGGATTACCGTGTATCCAACGCAGAGATCATCTTTGCGGCGGCTGACGTATCCGAGCAGATTTCCACAGCCAGCAAAGAGGCATCCGGTACCGGCAACATGAAGTTCATGCTGAACGGTGCGCCGACTCTGGGTACTATGGACGGAGCAAATGTGGAGATCGTGGAAGAAGTGGGTGAGGAGAATGCATTTATCTTCGGTCTGTCTTCTGATGAAGTCATCAACTATGAAAAGAATGGCGGATATGATCCGACATACTATTTCAACAATGACCAGGATATCCGCAGAGTGCTGATGCAGCTGATCAATGGTGAGTATTCTAACGGAGATATGCAGATGTTCCGTGAGATCTATGACTCTCTGCTGAATACCAACTGCAGTGACCGCGCAGATACGTATTTCATTCTGGCTGACTTTAAGTCCTATGCGGCAGCTCAGAAGCGTGTGGAATCGGCTTACCGCGATGAGGCCGGCTGGGCAAAGATGGCGATGCTGAATACCGCATGCAGCGGCAAGTTCAGTTCTGACCGGACCATCCAGGAATACGTGGATGATATCTGGCATCTGGACAAAGTGACGGTAAAAGTGGATCCGGAGAGCTTTGAGGTTTAAGTGATTCATTCGGGTTAGAAAGACCGCCGTGAAGCGCGGGAGATGCGCGCAAATGGAATATTTTAATTTCATATAGCATATATTAGATACCGGGAG
>CAKRNX010000226.1 GCA_934371475.1 uncultured Lachnospiraceae bacterium | reverse complement strand
AATCCGCTTCGCTACTTGTAGGATCATAAGGGATCCTCCCACAAGCGGGTCCTTCCTTATGATATTTCATAACCGAGTAGCTGCTTCGCAGCTTATCAGGAGTGGCTTGTACCACTCCTGATACAAGCAAGTCCCCACCCACTGCTTATTGCTCCGCGCAATTGAAGCAGGGGACTTGCCTGACTCGGTTAAATTTAGTGGGGACTTAATTTTTAAAGGCTCAGGCAGGTTACAAGTGAAACAGAATGTCATGGGCTAGAATTGGAAAATCTGATGATAAGATAGCTTGCTTTTTAAAACCAGTAAAACATTATTATAAAGTATTGAAACAAGATAAAAGATATGATATAGTAAAACCATAATAAGTACGAAAAAGAAAGGAGGAAGCTCGTATGAACCAAATGGAATTGGAGTTTCAGCTGGAGAAGCCTGAATTTCCGGTAGAGTATGACCGGTTGATCATCAGCTTTTTTAAGGCGTCACTGCAAGTGTATTCTCCGGAGCTTCTGGAGCAGCTGTATACAAAACAGGCATCTGTGATAAAGCCATATTGCTGGGCGTGTCATCTGCCTGGCGCAAAGTTTTCCGGTGAAAAGATTCTTTTAAGAGAAAAACGTTTTAAAGTATACTTTAGTGACGCGGATCTGGTACAAAATATTTATTTTTTTAATGCATTTACGATGATGAAAGGAAAAGAGTATCCGGTCAAAGGTGACAACAGGATGTGGCTTTGCGGAATAAGGTTTCGGCGGCAGCTGGAGATTGAGGATTCAGAAATCATAGTGAAAATGCAGAGTACACTTCTGGCAAGAAGACACGACGCAGGAAATAATACGGATACTTATTATACGTGTGAGGATCCAGAATTTTCAGAGGTAGTAAAAGAAAACATAGGCACGATGCTGCAGAAGCAAAATCTGAAGTATCAGTTGGATGATTTCCAGATCGTTCCGATCAAAGCAAAGAAAGTGGTGGCAAAGGTTTTTGGTCGACCTACGAATGCGAGTATCGGGATATTTAAGTTAACTGGTTCCGTAGAACTGTTGAATTACCTGTATACTGCAGGGCTGGGAAGCAGAAGATCGGAAGGACATGGAAAGTTCGTAATTATTGGATAGAAGGGAGGGAGAAGAGTGGGGCGATATCTGATTACGCTCGGAGATTTTTTGAAAAATGCCGGAATTGCAGGCATGTCATATCTTTTGGAGAAGAATGGGGCGCGGAAAGGAATAGAGTACGGAGTGACAGAGGATGGTCAGGCGCTGTGGCTGGATGCAGAGTTTGCAGATCAGGCGGACTGGACAGACCTGTATTTTAAAGCTTTTACAGCGTACTTTGGTCCGTCGACGGTATATCAGGGAGTCACGGATCGGATCAAAGAATGTCTGAAAAAAATAGAAGCTGGCAAATGGGAAGCAGAAAAATGGGAGAAAGACAGCTTAAAGTTTATCTCTGAAAAACTGCTGTCCAACAGTTATCAGGCTGGTTATGAAAATATAAAAGGAAAGATTGAACATCCGGAAGTCTATGAAAAGCTGAAACTCAGTAAACTGAATGATCGAATGGACGTGGAAGAATTACAGGAACGCCTGAAAGAACTGCAAAGTTTTATTGCGCAGCCGATCTGTCAGGAAACGTTTATGATGAAAAGTATTGTGTATACGTACATTAATCGTTTCTGGGATGGTAAATGTTTTCTGCTGAGAGCAAATGCAAAAAAGGATATGCGTGAGCTGTTTGAAAAAGAATTTTCCGAGCCACTGAGAAACTACTGGAAACGTGATAAAAAGAAAGATAAAGATCTGTGCATTGACTGTGCGATGCCGGTGGAAAGTAAGGAAAAAGTGTCAATTGCCTTTATGAAAGATGTGTCAGATGATCTGAATAGAAAAAAATCAGCATTCTGGAACTGTAAAGTAGATGCTTTTCTGTGTCCTTCCTGTGCATTTGTTTATGCATTGGCACCGCTTGGATTTCGGCTTTTTGCAAATAAGTTTCTTTTTATCAATATCAACCACGATGTGGAAAATCTTCTCGCAGTAAATGAAAAAGCGAGAAAAAGCAGTGTTGATGCACAGCGGGAAGAAGATGAGAAATATTCAGCGTGGTTTGCAAAGGTAATGAACGTAGTTTTGAAGGAAAAAACGAAATCCCTGGAAAATATTCATGTGATTTTGCGCGGTGTACAGGCGGATGACCATTATCTGCTGCGGATTATACCGGAAAAAACAGTGAAGGTTCTGGAGAATGAGCGGGCGTATGATGCACTGCAGAAACTCGGAAAGCATCCTTATACAAAAGTAGGGAATGAGATCCAAAATATTCATGAAATGGCGATTATGAATCTGCTTTTTGACAGAAGTCAGTATTCATTGCTGCAAAAGCTGCTGCGTACAGCGCTTGAAAATGAAGGAGGATTTGGAGCATCTTTGATCTATGAGATACAGTTACAGTCGGAACTTGTCTATAAAGAAAAAAAGGAAAGGAGTCAAATTATGATGAGTTGTACGGTTATGAAAATGTGCGGTGCAGATCTGCGAAGAGCAGTATTGAAAGCGAAAAAAACAGATTCATCAGAATGCCTTCGCGGAACAATTTACCAGCTGTTGAACGCATTATCTGTAAGAAATAGAAATAAATATATGGATATTGTTTTAAGATTATACAGTTCTTATTCGGCTGGAAATGGAAAAGACGGGAAAGATCTTCTGATGCCAACGGGGTTTGTTGCGATGCTGGAAGACGATGAGAAATTTTCACAATACGGATATGCATTTTTACTTGGATTGCAGGGAATGTATGAGGGAAAGAAGGAGGATGAAGCGGTATGAAGCGAGAAGGACTGACATTTACAATGGTATTTCTGGCAGAGAGTGCCAATTATGGTGAAGGAATCGGAAATATAACAACGCTGAAGAAAATGACAAGAGGAAACTGTGAGCAGTACAGCTACATTTCAAGACAA
>CAKRNX010000225.1 GCA_934371475.1 uncultured Lachnospiraceae bacterium | reverse complement strand
CTACATGACAACTACATAAAGGGATGCTATAATAAAATTATAAATAAATTTGTGATAAAAAGGTGGTGACAATATGCCGGTAAATGAAATTGAAGAGTTAAAAGAGCAGTTTATCAATCAGCTGATGCCTTTGAAAATTTACCTGTTTGGTTCTTTTGCAAATGGTACTTATACGGAAGAAAGCGATTTTGATTTTTACATTATAGTAAATGATGCAATGAAAAACTTAAAGGATTTAACGACACAGGCGTATCGCTCAATTCGAAAGATAAAAAAACGTCCGGTAGACATTATTGTTGGGACAGAAAGTACATTTGAAAACAGAAAAGACATGATGTTGGTAGAAAATGAGGTGCTAAAAAAGGGAGTGCTTTTGTATGAAGCAGGAGACAAAAAAGTGGATTGAAATGGCAGAAATGGATTATGGGGTAGCAAAGCATTTGTATGTATTATCCCAGTCCGTATGAGATTATCTGCTATCATTGTCAACAGTCAGTGGAAAAGGTAATTAAGGGAATTATTATTGAAAGCGGCTCAAAAGGTGGCATGCCAAAATCACATGATTTATCTTTTCTTATGAACCAAATAAAAAAGCAGGTGTCCATTCAGGATAAATTTTATGATTATGCAGATGAGTTGACACCATATGGTGTCATCGTGCGGTATCCAAGTGAACTGTTTTTAGAGGAACATCACGTCAGAGATGCGTTAAAAATGGCAGATGAAATAATAAGATGGGGAAAAATGACGATTGAATCATTATAGTGTGGGTGAAAAGCAAACGGATAGAGTATAGTTATTATAAAACCAGATGACACTTAATAGAAGATATTGAGAGCCATCTGGTTTTTGTTTGAGTCATTCAGGGAAAACGCCCTCAAGCGCTACTGGACAAAAACAAAAAGGGTATGATACAATCCATAAAGATGAATCTGCACAGATACAGGAAGGCAGAAGAGGTGCAGATACGGGAGGAATGAAATTGTCAGGATTTGATCAGAGTAAAATCAGAAATTTTTGTATTATTGCACATATTGATCACGGTAAATCCACGCTGGCAGACCGCATCATTGAGATGACGGGACTGCTGACCAGCCGCGAGATGCAGGATCAGGTGCTGGACAATATGGATCTGGAGCGTGAGAGAGGCATTACCATCAAAGCACAGACCGTGCGTATTATTTACAAAGCGCAGGACGGCGAAGAATATATTTTCAATATGATTGATACGCCGGGACATGTAGATTTTAACTATGAGGTTTCCAGAAGTCTGGCGGCGTGCGATGGTGCGGTGCTGGTTGTGGATGCGGCGCAGGGGATTGAGGCTCAGACGCTGGCCAATGTATATCTGGCTCTGGATCATGACCTGGAGGTCTTTCCTGTGATTAATAAGATTGATCTTCCGAGCGCAGAGCCGGATCGGGTCATTGCAGAGATTGAGGATGTGATCGGTCTGGAAGCTCATGACGCGCCTCTGATTTCAGCGAAAACAGGCCAGAATGTGGAGCAGGTGCTGGAGCAGATCGTACATAAGATCCCCGCTCCGACAGGAGATGCCGGTGCACCGCTGAAAGCGCTGATTTTTGATTCGCTCTATGATGCCTACAAGGGTGTGATTGTATTCTGCCGGATCAAGGAAGGAACAGTAAGGAGAGGCACCAAGATCCGCATGATGGCTACAGGCGCAGAGGCAGATGTGGTAGAGGTAGGATATTTTGGTCCGGGCCAGTTTATTCCCTGCGAGGAGCTTTCAGCAGGTATGGTGGGTTATCTGACCGCCAGTCTGAAAAACGTCAAAGATACGCGGGTGGGCGATACTGTAACGGATGCGGACCGTCCGTGTGAGGAGGCACTGCCCGGTTACAAAAAAGTAAATCCGATGGTTTACTGCGGCATGTATCCGGCAGACAGTTCCAAGTATCCGGATCTGCGGGATGCGCTGGAGAAGCTGCAGCTGAATGATGCATCGCTGCAGTTTGAGCCGGAGACATCCATTGCGCTGGGCTTCGGTTTCCGTTGTGGGTTCCTTGGCCTGCTGCATCTGGAGATTATTCAGGAACGTCTGGAGAGGGAGTACAATCTGGATCTGGTTACGACAGCTCCCGGTGTTATTTACAAGGTTCACAAGACGAACGGTGAGATGATTGAACTGACGAATCCGTCCAATCTTCCGGATCCGTCCGAGATTGAGTATATGGAAGAACCCATGGTCAGCGCAGAGATTATGGTAACGACAGAATTTATCGGCTCCATCATGGAGCTGTGCCAGGAGCGCCGTGGCATTTATATCAGTATTGAGTATATGGAAGCTACGAGAGCACTGCTGAAGTATGAGCTGCCGCTGAATGAGATTATCTATGATTTCTTTGATGCGCTGAAGTCCCGCTCCAGAGGATACGCTTCCTTTGATTATGAGATGAAGGGATATGTGCGCTCTGATCTGGTGAAGCTGGATATTCTGGTAAACCGTGAGGAAGTGGATGCCCTGTCCTTTATCGTCCATGCGGATACTGCCTATGAGAGAGGCAGACGGATGTGTGAGAAGCTGAAGGAGGAGATCCCGAGACAGCTCTTTGAGATCCCGATCCAGGCAGCAATCGGCGGCAAGATTATTGCGAGAGAGACCGTGAGAGCGATGCGCAAGGATGTGCTGGCCAAGTGCTATGGCGGCGATATCAGCCGTAAGAAAAAACTTCTGGAGAAACAGAAGGAAGGAAAGAAACGTATGCGCCAGGTAGGAAACGTGGAGATTCCGCAGAAAGCATTTATGAGTGTCCTGAAGCTGGACGATAAGTAAGATTAGAGTATCAAAACAGCCCGGTTTCAGATTGTATGGATTGTAATGTGACTCACAATTATTTTCTTTCACAGGAAATTGCGTCCTGTGAAAGAAAAGCCTCCGGCATGGCGCACATTGTCCGGTGGACAATGGTTTTGCGCCGACCGAAACGGAGTGTAGACTGCGCAGCTCGCAG
>CAKRNX010000224.1 GCA_934371475.1 uncultured Lachnospiraceae bacterium | reverse complement strand
AGCTCATACAGTGGCATCCATTTTCTTTTTCCGTCCTTTAAATACCACTGCCTCTCTCCGTGACTGTCTGTTCCCTCTCCGGGAAGCAGCTCAGAAAGCTCCGGCGCTTCCAGAAAACCGGTGCTTGCCTCTTCAGCAGCCAGTATCCAGGGGCCATATTGAAGATGCATCAGATCCGGATCCGACGCATCCGTTTTCAAGGAATATTTCATCGGAAAATGCAGTACCCATTCCTCTCTGTTTTGGGGAATCCGATCAAAAAACAGATATCCGTCCACTTTCTCATAAGCTATAGCTTCACATGAAGCGCTACTGCATTTGCGTTCAGCAGTATAATTCCCTCCGCTCCATCCTGGAAGGCGTACCGCCACTTTGTGCTTCCAACTTCCTTCAAAACGCAGATTGACAGAAAACATTTGTGTCTCATGATTCTGAAGTGTTCTAAGTTCCAGAGCCGCTGCGGTTTCTTCAGACGGAATGCTGCTGCCGAAGACTTCCGGAGAGAGCTGTGCTATGCAGTCCACAAAAAGATTCACTCTGAAATACTCTCCGTCATCATAAAACAGATGTTCCAGATAACGGAAACGGCTCTCCATTCCTGTTCCGTGGCAACATGTATTTTCATCTGTTGTATATTCTTTTTGTCCGCCCGGATGCGATGGGAAAAAGTAGATCGTTCCGCCTGAGGCATCGTGGCTGCAGGAGGCCATGATATGATTTAACAGTGTATTTTCATAATAATCAAACATTGTACTTTGCGGCCGCTCAGGGAACAGCAGTCCTGTCAGCCGCAGCATATTGTAGCTGGCGCAGCTCTCTGCTGTTTTTTCGTTCAGATATTGGTTGTTGCTGTCCGCGCGTCGGAACATCTCTCTCTCGCCCACACCGCCAAAACAGTATGCGTGATGTCCGGTTACGATATCCCAGAAATGAAACGCTGCGTCCAGATATGCTTGATTACCCGTTGCCCGGTAGAGTTCAGCGGAACCCATCGCCTGCGGAATATGTTGATTGGCATGCATTCCGTCCAGTATATCCTGATTTCTCATCATCGGCACTAGCAGCTTTCTGTTGCAGAACAGAAGGGCTGTGTCCAGATATTCCCTCCGGCCCGTTAGTGTATACAGATGCAACATCGTACCCTGCATTCCGCCAAACTCACCTGCAATATACATGGACCACATGTGATCCAGTGTCTCCTGCGGAAGTTTTGAAAGACGGCGGAAAACCCAATCTCCCATTTTCTCCATAAGCTTCAGAGCCTGTCCGCAGTCTGCCATCATATAACAGTCATACAGGCCTGACATAATTTTATCCAGCGTATAGTAGGGCGCCCAGATTTTGGGATATTCTGTAAATACCTCCAGCAAGTCAAACTGCTCTTCCGTGTAGGCACTCAAAAATCCTCTCTGGCATCCGGGTACATTCTCCAGCGCCTCCTGACATGCGGTAAGTTCTGAAACCATATATTGAATTTTATCTGCAAATCTCTGATCCTGGCTGCATGCCCAAGCCAGTGCCAGTCCGGACAGATAGTGGCCGGTAGTATGACCTCTCAGATTACCGGCCGGCTCGTCCCATCCGGTCATGGGCACAGCGCTTTTTGTATTCAGCCCCGCCACCGTCCGGAAATTATACAGCATCTGGTCGTCATCTGCAGACAACAGAAACTCCATCATCTCTTTCTGTCTTTTTTCAAAAACAGTTCCAGGAAGAAGACGGATCTGTCTGATAGGAAGAAATCTACCTGTTTCTCTTTTTTTCATATGATTTAAACCTCTTTATTCTTGCAAACACACTCTAATATCCATTCGGCATAGATACCGGCGACTGCTGCGAGAATCAAATTATCGCTGCGCTGTAAATCCGCAGCGGGAACGTTTATCTGATACCTTTTTCCAGCCTCTGTAAAAGCAGGGTAAAATACTCCGGCAGCGGCGCTTCAAACTCCATATATTCTCCCAGAGAGGGATGCATAAATCCCAGCGTCATAGCATGCAGCGTCTGTCCCTGCAGTTCTGGAAAGGGACACCGGGCCGGTCCGTATACGTCATCCCCGAGCAGAGGATGGCCGATACTGGCCATATGAACCCTGATCTGATGAGTCCGTCCCGTCTCCAGCTGACACTCCACATAAGTGTAGGTGCCAAAGCGCCGCAACACACGGTAATGTGTCACTGCCAGTTTGCCGTTTTTGTGGTTGATTGCCATCTTTTTGCGGTCTATCGGATGCCTTCCGATAGGCGCATCCACAGTTCCCTGATCTTCCCGCAGATTTCCATGTACAATTGCCCGGTACTTTCTTGTAATCGAATGTACCTTCAGCTGTTCTGCCAGACTGTTATGGGCATTATCATTCTTACATACCACAAGAGATCCTGTGGTATTCATATCAATGCGATGCACAATGCCGGGACGCATCACGCCGTTTATCCCTGAGAGATCTTCTTTGCAGTGATACATCAGTGCGTTGACAAGTGTTCCGGTATAATGACCGGGACACGGATGTACAACCATCCCTTTAGGTTTATTTACCACCAGAAGATCCTGATCTTCATACAGGATATCCAGCGGAATGTTTTCCGGCACAATCTCAGGCTCCACAGCCGCCGGGATCTCCACCTGTATCTGTTCCGTTCCGGCAATCTTATAATTGCTCTTTACCGCTGCTGCTTTCTGATCTGTCAGAACCGTCACCTGACCGTCTTTGATTAATTTCTGCAGGTAGGATCTGGAACACTCCGGGAGCTGCTCGGAAAGATATTTATCAATGCGGAGGCCTTTGTATTCTTCACAAGTCTGCAGAATCATACTCTGAAGTCCTCCTCCCGGTAATAAAAAAGGATCAGGAGCAACAGTATGGCCGTGCTGACACATACATAGATCTCCGCCATATTAAAAATAGGAAAATCAATCAGTTTAAAATAGAAGAAATCGATGACATATCCATGCGCAATCCGATCAACCATATTGCCCAGCGCTCCAGCT
>CAKRNX010000223.1 GCA_934371475.1 uncultured Lachnospiraceae bacterium | reverse complement strand
TGCGCTTTCTTGAGCTACAGGGATCAGAGCGGGAATTTATACTGAATGGTTACCGGTTGAAGGCGTTTCGCGTCAATCATAATGTACCCTGCTATGGTTATACACTGGAGCTGGATCGCGCCGGCCGGTTTGATGTAAACCGCGCAAGGGAGGAACAGATTCCGATGCAGTTCTGGAAGCGGCTTCAGAGGGGAGAGACAATAGAGGAAAACGGACGCATTTTCACACCGGAAATGGTGCTGGGACCTGCCAGAAAGGGTCTGAAGCTTACATATACAACTGATACGAGACCCACAGAATCCATTGTGAAAAATGCAAAGGGTTCGGATCTGTTTATCTGTGAGGGAATGTATGGAGAACCGGAAAAGCAGGCGAAGGCGGTGGAATATAAACATATGACTTTCAAGGAGGCGGCCAGAATGGCTAAAGAAGCGCAGGTTAAAGAATTGTGGCTGACTCATTACAGTCCGTCTCTGGTAAAGCCCGAAGAATATATGCAGCAGGTGACCGATATTTTTCCTAATGCAAAGCCGGGTAAAGACAGAAAAACAATCGAACTGGATTTTGAAGACGAATAAGTGTTTCGTGTCTCCCTCATATTTGCATATCGTGAAGCCTGCACTTTACTATTATGTTTATAGAGGAGTGTGTCACAGGGGCTTTCTCTTGCCATTGTGCAAGCCCAGGCAGAGTTAGACCTTCTGATACAGTAACTGCGATAAGTTTGAAAAGACAGAGAGGGGTAGAGAAGATGGGTCTGGAAAAAAAAGAAGAAAAAGATATTACAATACTGGCAATTGAGAGCTCCTGTGATGAGACAGCGGCAGCTGTTGTGAGAAACGGCAGGGAGGTATGCTCAAATATTATTTCATCACAGATTGCACTGCATACCCTGTACGGCGGTGTAGTGCCGGAGATTGCCTCAAGAAAACATATTGAAAAGATTAATCAGGTCATAGAGGAAGCACTGGCAGAAGCACATATGACTCTGGATGATATGGATGCGATTGCGGTGACGTATGGTCCGGGACTGGTGGGAGCGCTCTTGGTGGGAGTGGCAGAAGCCAAAGCAATCAGCTACGCAAAGGGACTGCCGTTGATAGGAGTACATCATATTGAAGGACATATTTCGGCCAATTACATCGAGAATAAAGATCTTGAGCCGCCGTTTGCATGCCTGGTGGTATCGGGAGGACACACTCATCTGGTAATTGTAAAAGATTACGGAAAGTATGAGATCATAGGGCGTACCAGAGATGACGCGGCAGGGGAAGCATTTGACAAGGTGGCAAGGGCGATTGGACTTGGATATCCGGGAGGACCCAAAATAGATAAGGTGTCAAAAGAAGGAGATCCCAATGCGATTGTATTTCCAAGGGCCAGAATTGCAGATGCGGAGTATGATTTCAGTTTCAGCGGTCTGAAATCTGCAGTGCTGAATTATATTAATGGCTGTAAAATGAAAGGAGAGGAAATCTCAGTTCCTGATGTGGCGGCTTCCTTCCAGAAAGCGGTGACAGACGTACTGGTGGAACATTCTATGCATGCGGTAAAAGAATATGGCTTTAAAAAACTGGCTATTGCGGGAGGAGTGGCTTCTAATTCTGCATTGCGTGCGGCAATGAAGGCAGCCTGTGAGAAAAACGGAGTAGAATTTTATCATCCCTCACCGATATTCTGTACTGATAATGCGGCGATGATTGGTGCGGCAGCTTATTATGAGTATCTGAATGGAACAAGATCGGATCTGAGCCTCAATGCGGTGCCTAATCTGAAACTGGGAGAGCGCTGACTTGATAAAAAAGATAATTGCGCTTTAGAGCGTGTTTGAAAAACCATTTCCGCGATCTGCAAGCCCCACTTTGCGGTATATTTTGCCCTTATTCGGTTGACGTAGCCCTGCTACGCCGCCCTCATTCGGGCGAAATCTCCCACAAACTGGAACTCGCAGCTCACAAAAAAAGCCTTTTTCAAACACGCTTTAGAGTGCAAATGTCTGCTTTATGGGAGAGATAAAAATGGAACAGGAATATAATGTGGCGATTGTGCTTGCGGCAGGAAAAGGGAGCCGGATGCATACCAGAGTGCAGAAACAGTATATACAGATCGGCGGTCATCCGCTGTTGTATTATTCGTTGAAACAGTTCGAATTATCAGATGAGATCAGTGAGATTGTTTTGGTGACAGGGGCCGGCGAGATAGATTACTGCCAGAAAGAGATTGCAGAGAAATATGGCCTGAAAAAGGTGAAAAAGATTGTGGCTGGAGGGGCAGAACGCTATCTGTCCGTCTATGAGGGATTGAAGGTTTGCCATGGCGATTATGTACTGATACACGATGGGGCTCGTCCGTTCGTAGATGGAAATATGATTGCCAGAACGCTGGCGGCTGCCAGAAAGGATGGCGCCTGTGTTGCGGCGATGCCGGTAAAAGACACGATCAAAGTCAGTGATCAGGACGGATATGCGGACAGAACGCCTGAAAGAAGCAGCTTGTGGATGGTGCAGACTCCGCAGACATTTGGGTACCAGCTGATCCGGGAGGCATATGACAGACTGATTGAAGAAGGAATAACAGGAGTGACCGATGACGCTATGGTTCTGGAACGTATGAACGGACGCAAGGTAAAGCTGGCAGAAGGATCCTATCAGAATATTAAAGTAACTACACCGGAGGATATCCTGATTGCAGAAGCGTTTCTGAATGCAGGGAAATATTCGAACTGACGGTATGCCAAGGGGGGTGATGTAAGGCGCACATTGTCCGGGGAACAATGGATTTGCGTCGTCCGAAACAGAGTGTAGGTGCAGAGGTATTCTTGAAGGTCTGCATGAAATAAAAAAAGTTGAAAAAATTGAAAAAGATTCGAAAATAGTGTTGACATACGAACAATTTAATGATATAGTCTTTCTTGCGTTGTGATGGAGAGGTATCGAAGTGGTCATAACGAGGCGGTCTTGAAAACCGTTTGTCCGCAAGGGCGCGTGGGTTCGAAT
>CAKRNX010000222.1 GCA_934371475.1 uncultured Lachnospiraceae bacterium | reverse complement strand
CCGTATGACGCCCCGCATCCAGATCCTGCAGTGTGGAGTAGCGTGCGGACGGTGGCACTGCGCTTCCCCTCGAAGACGAGGTATCAGCTTTGCTCATATCGATCTCTTTCGCTGCCGCAATGGCATCAAGCTCCTGCCTGAGCCCTTCTTTGATTGCCTGCATATGGCTGCTGTCGCGGTAGCAGCCCACCCCCGCGCCCAGAATAGCCTGCGGCAGGTTGTTGCACACATTCAGCCGGAATTTGCTCCACATTTCTTCCCGGATATGTTCTGTGGAACGGTAATGCAGACCGGTATCTGCAAATAATGCTTCCACTGCCTGCACCCGCTCACTGTGATACGGTGCCTGACGCTCACCAAAAATAATCCCGATCGTGGTCGCCGGATCAAAATGATATCCGTCAGCTTCTCTGTGGGAAGCCACTTTGATCACAGAATACAGCATATGCGACTCCCCGACTCTGGCTCCGATCAGCTCCTCGCTGTCCACTCCGTTCATCAGGCTCATAATCACCGTGTGGTCATCTGCAATCTTCTGAATACTGTCCAGGGCTCCCGGAAGAGCGCCGTATTTTAAAGATACAATCAGAAGATCCACCCCGTGTGCTTCTGCGGGTGTCCACACCTGCGGCCGGTAAACTGCTCCGTTGATCCTGCAGCCCTGCTGCCGCAGCCTCTCGTTCCGCGCTCCCTCTGCGACAACGCCCAGACTGATATCGTTTCGCGAGGAAAGCCCCCATATCACATAGGAGCCTACGGCCCCTGCTCCCAGCACTGCCACTGAATGAATCTTCATATTTTATTCTACCTTTCCTTTCTTCCAAAAATATCTCGGCATTCTTACTGTGAAGTGAAGGCATTTCACATCTTTTCGAGAATGCCCCAGCATTCTTGCTGCGAGGTGCGCGTCATGCATCTGCATGGCATATTTCTCCTGCGCACCTTGGCATCTACACCGGATGCTTTATCTCGTAACGATGTTTTCATTCTCAGAATAGCTCGCCACACCATTTTCAAAAGAGTAAACCAGACTGTCCTCTCCATCCACAAATTTTGAGTACATCACTCCGTTTTTGATATCCTGTAAAATCTCTTCATAACCGGCAATCGTTTCATCCACTTTTTCCTGTGTCCATACAAACTCTTTGCCGCCGGACCAGCCTGTATTTCCGATGATGCTCTGGAGCTCTGTCTTTTCCTTCTCCAGCCATTCCTTATACTCGTTGTAAGTCCACCATTCGACATCAGCCGACGGAACCCTCGCCTGGAATTCTTCATCTGTCAGCAGCTCAAACGTCTTGCCGTCATCAAAACTGTAATATGTCCTGCCATCGTCCGGATTCATATAGGACATAATGGTCGCTTCGTCCACGGTCACTCCGGGATTTACCTGTTCCATATACCGGTCCATCATCTCCTGGAACTGCTTTTCTGTAAGAACAGCCACTTCCGCAATCGTTCCCGCATCATCCCGTCTGATCTCAAGATAGACTCCGTCATTCACAGCCATATCGTTTGTGTAAATGCCTCCGTTAGCATCATACATTCCGATAACTGCTTTCTCCTGATAATACCACATATCGTTCTCCCAGACCAGTCCGACAGAAACAAGTTCTTCATCCGGTTTGGCCGCTTCACCCGTGCCTGCTTCCGTGGTCTGCGCCGCAGCTGTATTCCGGGTGGACCCAGCACTGCCTTCCTCAACAGCCACATTCCGACCGGGCTGAACGCTGCCGCTTTTTTCATTCTGCGCAGATGTCGCAAAAACTGTAATGGTTCCTGCAACGAGTGCTGCCGCCAGAACAAGTGATGTCATCGTTGTTTTTCTTGTTTTCATAATCGCCACAATCCTTTCTTCTATTGCATTTTTACTGAAATTGTTGCAGAGAGGCGTAAAGCCGCTCCTTCTTTCTTCCATACTGATCAGCATTTTTGCATAAGAGGCCCTGGTATTGCTGCCAAACCTGTGAATCACAGTTTCATCACAGGACAGCTCAATATCCCTGTTTGCCAGAATATACATCACCCATACCAGCGGATTGAACCAGTGAACGCAGACTGCCACAATCAGCAGAAGCTTCGAACATGTATCAAATCTCTGGATATGCACAAATTCATGCTCCAGCACATATCGAAGTACACACGTATCTTCCCAGTCCGTTTTTTTCGGCATCAAAATCACAGGATGAAAGACACCGAATGTGAGCGGCGATGAAATCCGATCCGATTGTCGTATCGACATCTTACGATGTATAGAATGTGTTTGCAGCCATTGCATCAGGAAATCATTTTTTATCGGAAATGATATCTGGAACTCCCGGTAACATCTCCAGTAGGATAAGATAAAAAAGGCTGCACAGAAAATCATTCCCAGGATCCAGACAATCCCCCAGACAGAGACAGACGCTGATGTGGATGTGGACACTTCAGAAGCTGCGTCAGAATATGTGATCTCTGCCGCGCCCGCCGTCCATGTTCCTGCCGAAACCATCCGCGGCAGACTGACAGAAAAAGGCTCTGCTGTCAGTACCGGCGTGTGTCTCTCCAACAGAGAATAGATACTCAGCCCGGATGGCAGAGAAACTGGGATCAGCAGCCGAATCAGTGCCGCTCCCCAGAGTATCAGGAAAGTCTTCTTCGGCACTCTGTTGATTGTCAGAGTACGGATGACTGTAATGACCAGAATCATGACAGCACCCGCGATACTTATTTGCAGTAAACTCATCCTCGCTCCTCTCACTCCATATCTCTGACGATCTGCTTCAGCTTTTCAATCTGCTCAGCAGAAACCTTTCTCCTGCCAAGAAGCGCTGCAAACAACTTGTCAGCCGATCCATCATAGACTTTGTTGATCAGTTCATCTGTCTCTGCTTCCTGTACGGCTGATTTGGGGATCAGCGCATGACACATAAATCCCGGCTCCGAACGCTCAATCGCTCCCTTTTTCATGCAGCGCTTGATCAGCGTATACGTTGTGTTCACATTCCATCCGAGTTCATCTG
>CAKRNX010000221.1 GCA_934371475.1 uncultured Lachnospiraceae bacterium | reverse complement strand
CGAGCCCCACTTTGCGGTATATTTTGCCCTTATTCGGTTGACGTAGCCCCGCTACGCCGTCCTCATTCGGGCGAAATCTCCCACAAACTGGAATTCGCAGTTCACAAAAAGCCTTTTTCAAACACGCTCTGGTGTCGGTCCAGTAAAATCAAGAGAATTGCGGGGGGAAAGCAGATGAACGAGAAGAACAGAAAGTATCAGATCGATACAGATGAAAACAGGGAGTTCCTGAAGAAGGTCAGAGAGAATCTTCTGAATTTCGGACGGCAGTTTCCATCTCCGGGCGGCAGCTCCTATTATCTGGGCGATGACGGCACACCATGGAAAGAGCGCAGCCGGGAAACCTGGATTACAAGCCGGATGGCGCATGTATACAGTATCGGAACGCTGCTCGGATATGAGGGTAGCAGTGAGCTTGCGGATGCCGCGCTGAAAGGTCTGCGGGGGGAACTGCATGATCAGGAACATGGCGGATGGTACGCCGGTCTGACGGCAGACGGGAGGATTCTTCCTACCAAACAGTGCTATGCCCACGCATTTGTGATCCTGGCAGCTTCATCCGGGATTCTGGCAGGCAGACCCGGCGCAGACGAACTGCTGAAGGATGCGCTGGAACTGTATGACCTGCGCTTCTGGAATGAGGAGGAGGGACTTTCCTGCGATATCTGGAATACGGAGTTTACCGTAAAAGATGATTACCGCGGGCTGAATGCCAACATGCATACTGTAGAGGCATTCCTGGCGGCGGCCGATGTGACAGGAGATGAGAAGTACCGTGTACGTGCAGGGCGGATTATCGACCATGTGCTGGGATGGGCAGAGAGCAACAACTGGCGCATTGCAGAACATTTTTCAAAAGACTGGGTGGCAGATCTGGAATGCAGCAAGGATCATCCGGATGACCCGTTCAAACCTTACGGCGCTACGCCGGGGCATGGCATTGAATGGTCAAGGCTGATTACGCAGTGGGCGCTGTCTTCCTGCCCGGATGACAAAGAGAAAGCGATGAGTTATGTGAAAAAAGCGGAAGAACTCTACTGCAGAGCAGTGAAAGATGCATGGGATGCTGACGGCGCTCCGGGGCTGGTATATACGACAGACTGGGATGGCAAACCGGTGGTGCATGACAGAATGCACTGGACGCTGGCGGAGGCAATCAACACTTCTTCCGTACTATGGCGTGTGACCGGAAAAGAAGTATATGCGGCAGATTATGCGGAGTTTATGAAATATATGGATGAGAAAGTCGTGGATCATGCGCTTGGCTCCTGGTTCCATCAGCTTGACCGGAACAACCGGCCGTTAAATACGGTATGGCCGGGCAAATGTGACCTGTATCATGCATTCCAGGCAACGCTGATTCCCTATTATCAGGCAAACCTTTCCATTGCTCCGGCAGTGAAGAAGGGTGCAGAGATAAAGTAGCAGTGCTTGAACAATAAGAATAATATCGGCGGCGGGAGAGATTCTGCCGCTTTTTATTTCACAGGAAATTGCGTCCTGTGAAATAAAAGCCTCCGGCATGATGCGCAGCTCGCAGAAAAGAAGCCTGCTCGCGCGCGGAACAAAAGCTGTGCTGCCAAAGCAGTAGCCCGCGAGGTGTGCGAAGCACACTTTTGTTCTTTCACAGGAAATTGCGTCCTGTGAAATAAAAGCCTCCGGCAGGGCGCGCATTGTCCGGTGGACAATGGTTTTGTGCCGACCGGAACGGAGTGAAAAATTCAGCAATACAGATAATATTTTGAAAAGAAGCGGAAACGTGGTATGATAGAGAGGCATGTACGGCAACAATAGATAAGAAAGACAGCAGAGCAAAGACGAGAATATCCCTGCGGACGAATCGCGGAGAGATTGCCTGCACAGAGGAAAGGAATATGACGGAATATGAATCAGACAAAAGGAGTTAACAGGCTTTTTCTGGCGATGGCGGCGATTTCGATTGCCAGCCCCTATCTGCTCGGCAGTTTTTTTAATGGTCTGACCATTTATCAGAGTCTTGCGGTAAGCCAGTTTATTTTTTTCGCGCCGGTGCTGATTTATCTGCTCTGCACCAGAGGAAGAGTGCTGGAGGATCTGCAGGTAAGAATGCTGACTGTGCCGCAGCTGCTGCGGGTACTGTTGCTGGCGGTGCTGCTGCTGCCGGTCATGACATGGCTGAATCTGGTGTCCATGCTGTTTGTGGAAAATTATGTATCAGCGACGTTTTCGGAAGCGGGTCAGGCTTCACTGGGGCTGAATGTGATGTATATTGCGCTGATCCCGGCAGTGTCTGAGGAGTTTATGTTCCGCGGTGTATTTTATCACGGCTACCGGAAGGCAGGGATCCTCAAGGGGGCACTTGTCAGCGGTCTGTGTTTCGGACTGATCCACCTGAATCTGAACCAGTTCTGCTATGCGTTTGTGCTGGGCGTTATTTTTGCGGTGCTGGTGGAGATCACAGGAAGTATTTATTCTTCCATGATTGTTCATTTCTGCGTGAACTTCAGCAGTGTATGGTCACTGTCTTTGCAGAATGAACTCAGTGAGGCGGCAGGCGGCAGTGCGGCGGCGACAGTATCTGATGCGGTGCTTCGCAGCAGTATCCTGAGTATACTTGGAATGTATACGGTGATTGCGCTGATTTTTGGCACGCTGGCGATCCTTGTGATGCGCAGCCTGGCAAGGAGCTGCGGGCGCAGCGAACATATGCGTGCAGTATTTGCCGGCGCTGCGGCCGAAGAAGATGGACAGATTTCGTATGCTTCAGAAGCGGATAACGATCCGGAGAGAGACAGAACAGAGACAACAGAAAATTTCGGTCAGCACAGTGAAGTGAAGGAAACACATGAGAGTGAGACAGTGGAAGGTTTCGGTCAGAAGTCTTCTGAGATGGATGAGTATGAAAAAGCTTTTAGACGGCAGCGCAGAGAGCGGGACAGACGCAGAATTGTAACGCCCAGCCTTATAGCGGCGGTGGCACTGTGTCTGGTATATATGGTGATTTTTGAGGTTATGCTCTGATAATCTC
>CAKRNX010000220.1 GCA_934371475.1 uncultured Lachnospiraceae bacterium | reverse complement strand
GTATTGTACTCTTCCTTTACTTTATGATATAGCTTCGCATAATACGGCTTGGAAAACTCCGGTTTCAACGGGGTCAGCCAGTCATTGCTGATTGCAGCCACAACAATCCCTCCTGTCTGCTATAAGCGCACCGACACGCCTCTGTCTGCCAGATATCTTTTCACTTCATTGATTTCCAGCTCTTTGTAATGAAACAATGATGCCGCAAGTGCCGCATCCGCTTTTCCGTCTGTCAGAGCTTCATAGAAATGTTCTTTTGTACCTGCTCCTCCGGATGCGATCACAGGTACGGAAACATGTTCTGCAATCGTGCGGGTCAATTCCAGATCATACCCGGTTTTTGTTCCATCACAGTCCATACTGGTCAGCAGAATTTCACCTGCTCCCAGCCTGTCTGCCTTCATCGCCCACTCCAGAGCATCAATTCCCATATCCACACGGCCGCCATTTTTGTAGACATTCCATCCTCCATCCGGGCGGCGCTTGGCATCAATCGCTACCACAACGCACTGACGTCCGAATTTATCTGCCGCTTCTTTAATCAGTCCCGGATTTAGCAAGGCTGCTGAATTTATCGATATTTTATCTGCACCTTCCCGGAGCAACACCTTAAAATCATCAATCGTACGGATCCCTCCGCCCACAGTAAACGGAATAAATACCTTTTCCGCCACGCGGCGCACCATATCTACCACTGTATTTCTTGCATCTGAGGATGCGGTAATGTCAAGAAAAACCAGTTCATCTGCCCCAGCTTTGTCATACGCTGCCGCAATCTCCACCGGATCCCCCGCATCACGCAGATTTACAAAATTGACACCTTTTACCACCCGGCCATTATGTACATCCAGGCAGGGAATAATTCTTTTCGTAAACATTCTCTTCCTTTCTGCCCGGGCCACTCTTTCTGTTTCCCGCTGCTGTATCCACGAGTTCCTGTCTCACAGATCCCGTCAAACAGATACCTGTAAGCACTCTGCAGCCTGGTACCGCACCTTTTTTATTTGCCCAAAGCACATTTTTCCATTTTTCTCTATGGTATAAACACGATAAGATACCGGCATTTATACCTTATATGATAAACTGCTATTGTCCACACTGAACCGCCTTTTATTCTCTTTCGTATTGGCTTGAGACACCTTTACTATTGGTTTTATCATACATTCTCCAGCTATACTACTGCACTGTTCGTCTCAGCAGCATAGCTGGAGAATTAGCTCTTTCATTTACTTATTTTAAAAAAGGCAGTTATCAGATATGAATAAAATTATCCAGTATCTTCAGCCCCCAGTCACTGCTTTTTTCCGGATGAAACTGGCATCCAAATACATTCCCCTGCTCTACAGATGCATGAATCCTTGTACTGTAAAAAGTAGATGCCTTAACAATTTCCAGATCTGAGGCCTGAAGATAATAGGAATGTACAAAATATACATACACATTTTCCGGCATTCCTTTAAATAGTCTGCCAGGATGATCATATTTCAGAGAATTCCAGCCCATATGCGGAATCTTTAATCCCTCTTTTTCCGGAATTTTTAAAATTTTCCCTTTCAGAATACCAAGTCCAGGTACTCCAGGTGCTTCCTCGCTGCTCTCAAACAATAACTGAAGCCCCAGGCAAATGCCAAGAAGCGGTATCTGTCTCTCTACTGCTTCATGAAGCACGGAAGCCAAACCAAAATACTCCAGCTTTTCCATCGCTTCTCCGAAAGCACCAACTCCGGGAAGAATGACATGATCTGCTGAAAGAATGGTATCTCTGTCTCTTGTAATCACGGGATTTGCTCCCAGTGAAACAAGCGCTTTCTCTACGCTCTTTAAATTTCCCGCATCATAATAAATGATCGCTATCATATCTGTTATTTTATCCTTTCATCAGTCTTTTCTGCTTTTCTTATTTTCCGCTTAAACGTTTTCTGTTTCATTCAGGAATGTCCTGGCATGATTGCAAAAATGGGACTTACCTCACGTCCGGCATATGGAATACTAAGAAAGAGAATGATGAGTTTTATTTAAAAAATCAACTGCATTTTCGTGAATGGAAATTCCCCGTCCCACTATTTCCTTAGCCAGCTGCGGAAAACTTCCGTTAATCCTTATCAGAACTGATTTTAAATTAAACTGCGCAGTTTTTTCAAATGGCCAGCGAATCACCTGTGGATTTTGAAACCCGACTCCTAACTCCAGAATACATAGCCTGTGATTTAAAGTCGCCGTCAGCCAGTTCAGATATGCATTCCACTGTTCCTCACTGCTCTGTATCCTCTCTTCGTCGGCAAATGGAGCTGCGATAAAAAAATCCATGATTTTGGAAGAAAAAATTACATTATCCTCATTTTCTGTCACTACAAAGTATGTTTTTTCCTTCAATAAATCGCTCAGATGATTGTAGGCACTCATCAGATACTCCTGATTTCTCTCTGTACTGTGAAATTCTTTTCCAATTCCTACCAAGACAAACTCTGCTTTTTTTATCTCCTGTTCTAATTTTTCCCAGTCCGTCTGTTCCAGTTCTGCCATCCGTTATCGGTTCCTTTCGTCTATCTGCACAAAGCAAATATTTTCAATTCACATTTTCTCTTGCATATCCATAACAGCTTCGTTTAGCCAAACAGCTCTTTTTCTGTTATCCAAGAAATTATTTGATTTCATTCAAAATGTCACTTTCTCATTTAACCGTATTAAGTAAGTCACCTGCTTCAATTGCGAATATCCGCTTAACTAAAACAGACTCAGTATATCATAATTTTTTCATGAATCCTAGAGTATGTTTGAAAAAGACTTTTCGTATTCATCATCTGTTTGCAGAAATGTTTTTTCAGCCATACCTGTTTGACCCGTCACACGCGGAAATCATTTTTATACAAAAAAAGCTGACTTCTAGGTCAGCTTAAATATTTTTATATAGTACGTACCTTCAAAACCGCATACAAAACTCTTTATCCTTCCATCCGTTCTTAACCCTTCCTTTGGATAAGCTTGCGACCGATTAGTAACAGTCAGCTCCATGCCTTACGGCACTTCCACCTCTGTCC
>CAKRNX010000219.1 GCA_934371475.1 uncultured Lachnospiraceae bacterium | reverse complement strand
CCCTACAGCCTGTACAATGAGTCCCTGGCTTCCTTCACCACAGGTGATATGTACGATCATCATGATGCATCAGGTTTCATCACACTGTTCGGACTTCCACTGAAGGTTCGTGCAATGATGCTGCAGGAAGTAAAAAATAACCAGAAATAACTTATCACAAAATAATTCATTATATATAGAAAAATCCTTCTGTTTATCTGCCCGCTCCAACGTCAGAAAAACAGAGGGATTTTTTATATGTTTAATGTTTATGAAGACAGACTTACCTGATATACCCCATATATCTCATCAGGAAAATCCAGAATGTCAGCGTTACCGCGGACAGCACCGTAGTCAGTACAATAATACTGCTGGAGAGCACACCGTCTCCTCCCATATTTTTTGCCATAATATAGGCACTTGGCGTCGTGGGGGATCCCAGCATGATAATCAACGCCATCAGCTGCTGATCCCGAAATCCCAGGATCACCGCCGTCGGCAAAAAAATTGCCTCCAGTATCACCAATTTGATCATCGTTGCCGCTGCTGTGGGCTTCATTTTTTTCAGTGCTTTTTTCCCTTCAAATCCTGCTCCGATTGCCAGAAGTGCCATCGGTGATGCCGTCACTCCAAGATAATTGACAGTCTTATGCAGAAACGCCGGGATGCGGATTCCTGACAGCGAAAGAAAAATCCCGGCAAAAATTCCAATGATGATAGGATTTGTAATAATTCCTTTCAGCGCAGCCATGATTTTTTCTTTTCCGGCACCCCGATTGTCCGGATTTTCAAGCGTCAGCACTGTCACAGCAAAAACGTTGTACAACGGCACCGCACCAATCATCATCAGCGGAGCCATCCCGGAATTGCCATAAATATTTTCAATAAATGCCACACCCAAGATCGCTGCGCTGCTGCGGTATGAAGCCTGCACGAAAGCCCCCACCTGGCTCTTGTCTTTCAGAAACTTCCTGGCCAGATACCACACTGCAAGAATAGAAATCAGTGTTACCACAAAGCAGTATCCCACATATTTTCCGTCAAATCCGCCTATGATATCAGTATCCGCCAGGTCAAGCAACAACTTGGCCGGAAGAGCAATCACAAACACATATTTGTTTGCAACGGCGACAAAATTATCATTCAGCATCCCCTGCTTTTTCAGCAGCGCACCCAGAACCATCACCAGAAAAATGGGGATGGTCGCATTCAGACTGTAAATCAAACTATCCATTTTCTCTCCTTTCAGGAATGGCCTCAGCTTTCCTGATCCGGGTAAGCTCCTCACTGTCTGTTGTTCTTCACAACTTCTTCACAACTAAAGCAGTGGACTTTCCTGATTGATTGGCTCAAAAAACCCGTATCAGAATCTTCCGATACGGGTTTTCACTCTTCTTGCGTCAGCTCCATCAATTCTCTGACAGGCTGTTCAGATACTCATCCAGGGCGGAAGCATTCACGGTATAGCTCTCCGTCTCCGCGGTGGTAGTTTCTGAAGATCGTGTCACAGTATGATATACAGAAACGCCTGCCCATCCTACAATCGCCACTGCAAACACAGCCAGCACAACCTTGGTAAGCATCCACTCCATCTTCTGTTTTTTCATGATCTTGCTGCGGTTTTTCTTTTCTTCTTTATAACGGTCAACCTTTGCCTGACTCATAGATATCGCTCCTTACATTGTGATTCTTCTGTATTTATTTATAGTATACACGAAACACGCGATTTTTCAATCTTTTTCTGTCAAATTACCACAATTATTCCGCCGTCATTTGCGTACATGCTGCTAATCCCGGCTGTATCCACCACAAACACATCTTTTACATGAATTTTTTCCATGATAGCATCCCTGACCATCATCGCACGCTCCCTGCAGTTACAGTGTGAGATCGCCAGAGTCTTCCGCTCCGGATGATCTGTCGTCTCAGCAATATTATTCACCATCTTAATCAGCGCCTTGTTGATGCCTCTGGCCTGATCCAGCTGGGCAATATTACCTTCCGGTGTAGAAACCATGACCGGTTTGATCTTGAGCGCGGTAGCCACCACGGCTTTCAGGTTACTCAGACGTCCGTTCTTCCGCAGAGTGTCAAGTGTCTCCAGCACAAACCAGGTGGTCTGTCCGGCAATATACTCATCAACCTGCCGGATCACTTCTTCAAAATCCATACCGGCCTCCTCGCACTCCCGGATCTTTCTGGCAATCAGCGTCTCTCCCACGGAGGCCGATCTGGAATTAAATACATGAACCTTCTTCTCCGGATGTTCTTCCAGAAAAAGATTCCGTCCCAGCTGTGCGCTGTTGTAGGAACCGCTCAATTCTGCCGAAAGCGTCACTGCATAGACATGTTCCGCATCGCCCTCATACGCCTTCTGATAAAACTCCGGAGACGGACACGCTGACTTAGGACAATTGGGGCTTGCCGCAACCGCCCTGAGGAATCTGGCCTGATGGAATGTCTCATCATCAATAAATTCTTCATCATCCACTCTCATTGTCAGCGGCGCTGAGACAAAATGTCCATCTGCCTTCATCTCATCGGTCAGTTCACCGCAGCTGTCTACAACTACTTTATAACTCATAAAAACCTCCTGGTCGTTCATCACATCAAAAATCTCAGTTTCTGCCTGAGACGGTAATGATACATCTGATATTATCTGAATTTCATTACGTAGTAATTAATACTACATTATGATAGCACATATGTTTTAGCTTGAAAAGAGGAAAAAATCATAATATAATAAATTTCACACAAACTTCTTATATTTTCTTATGCGGAGGTAAATTCCTTGCAGTCATTACAGTTATCCGATGTAAAAGATTTTATGGGAAAGCTCCTTACTACAGAGCTTTTTGACGCCTTTTTTGTTTCCGAAGCTTCCATCACTACCTTTACCACATTCCGGATTGACGGTACATTCCATCCGGATTATTACGGCAGCACTGCGGAAACAGACAACAACAGTCCCTCTCCCCGTTTTCTTACGTGGAGACTGCTGCGCCCTCACTTTTTTGACATTGTTAAGGGACGTTACACTCCCTTGGAATTTAAACTGATCTTCCGCCTGGCAGACCACAACGTAGAAAAATTACT
>CAKRNX010000218.1 GCA_934371475.1 uncultured Lachnospiraceae bacterium | reverse complement strand
GTTCCCTTTCAACCCCATGCCCAGTACCTCTGTCAGGCAGTTCATGCTGTTTGCGGTATACATACCGGAACAGGAGCCGCAGGTAGGACAAACTTTATTTTCGTACTCCTCTACTTCCGCATCAGACATTTTGCCTGCCGCATGCTCACCCACTGCCTCAAACATGGAGGAGAGACTTCTCTTTTTGCCTTTCAGATGACCGGCCATCATGGGGCCGCCGCTGACAAAAATAGTGGGGATGTTCAGTCGTGCCGCAGCCATCAGAAGTCCCGGTACATTCTTATCACAGTTCGGGATCATAACCAGCGCGTCAAACTGATGCGCACGAGCCATACATTCTGTAGAATCTGCAATCAGATCCCTTGTTACCAGGGAATACTTCATTCCCTCATGGCCCATGGCAATACCGTCACAGACTGCAATGGCAGGAAATACTCTCGGGACACCGCCTGCCATGGCCACACCCATCTTTACAGCTTCTGTAATTTTATCCAGGTTCATATGCCCCGGCACAATTTCGTTATAAGAATTCACAATACCGATCAGCGGCTTGTCCATCTCTTCTTTTGACAGTCCCAGCGCATGGAACAGAGAGCGATGGGGTGCCTGCTGGATCCCTTTTTTCACAGCGTCACTCTTCATAATATCCTCCTCATAAAATCCGGGAGCACAGTGACTGCGCTTCCGTTTTTTTATATCCTCTATCATACTCTTTATGAAATTTTTGTCCAGTGATCAGATTGTTCAGACACGTTCTGCAATCAGATCGCCCATTCTGACAGTACCTACTTTCTCGCAGCCTTCTGACCAGATATCCCCGGTGCGGTAGCCGTCCGCCAGCACCTGCTTGACCGCCTGCTCAATCGCATCTGCGGCTTCATCCAGATCCAGGGAATAACGCAGCATCATAGCGGCTGAAAGAACTGTAGCGATGGGGTTGGCCAGATCTTTTCCTGCAATATCCGGTGCAGAACCGTGACTGGGTTCATACAGACCAAACTTGGTCTCATTGAGCGATGCGGAGGAGAGCATTCCGATGGAACCGGTCACCATGCTGGCTTCATCAGAAAGAATATCGCCGAACATATTCTCCGTCAGGATCACATCAAACTGAGACGGATCACGAACCAGCTGCATGGCGCAGTTGTCTACCAGCATATGTTCCAGCGTTACATCCGGATAATCTTTGGCTACTTTTTCTACAACAGCTCTCCAGAGTCTGGAAGAATCCAGCACATTCGCCTTATCTACACTGCACACCTTATGGTTTCTTTTTCTCGCGATATCAAAAGCCTTAATTGCAATCCGACGGATCTCTGTCTCACTGTACTCCAGCGTATCGACAGCTTTGCGCACACCGTTTTCCTCAGTGGTATGACGCGCTCCGAAATACAGTCCTCCGGTCAGTTCTCTCATGATCAGCATATCAAATCCCTTTGCACTGATATCCTCACGAAGCGGGCAGGCAGCTCTCAGCTCATCATACAGATAAGCCGGACGCAGATTAGCAAACAAATTGAGTGCCTTTCTGATCTTTAACAGTCCGGCCTCCGGACGCAGTGTCGGCGGAAGCTGATACCACGGAGATGTTTTGGCATCTCCGCCAATGGAACCCATCAGCACGGCATCACTGGCTTTGGCAGTCTCAATCGCTTCATCCGTCAGCGGAACACCATGTACGTCAATAGATGCTCCTCCCATTAAAATTTCTGTATAATCTAAAGTAAAATTGTATTTTTTTCCGGCGGCATCTAATACCTTCTGTGCCTCCCTCACTATCTCGGGGCCGATCCCGTCTCCCGGAATAACCGCTATTTTGTAACCCATTTTCGTCATCCTTTCCATATCATGATCAAGTCCAAACACTTTAACTTTTATCTTAATGTATTTTTTATTATATTTCAACCCAAACTGTCGAAAATATGTTATAATAACCTTCAGATTATAAGAATTTATAAGGCAGGAAATTAATTATGGACAAATTAGATTACCAGATTTTAAATGAACTGCGGAAAAATGCCCGCCAGACAGCTTCCGACATCAGTAAAAATATTCACCTATCCGTATCCACTGTGATTGAGCGGATCAAAAAAATGGAGAAGTCAGGACTGATCCAGTCTTATACTGCTATTACCGACGATGCCAAACTCGGAAACGATGTCACCGTTCTGATGGAGATCAGTATGGAACATCCCCGCTATAATGATGAATTTATTCAGCGGGTCAACGATAACGCCAACATCATCGCATGTTACTATCTCACCGGTGAGTTTGACTTTCTTCTCAAAATCTGCTGCAAGTCATCCAATCATCTGGAGCAGATCCATAACCACATCAAGGACTGCCCCGGTGTGCGGCTGACCCGTACTCATTACGTGCTCCGCACAGTCAAAAACATCCATTCTTCTTCCGCAGAATGTGATGAGTGATGATTGAACAAAAGTGTGCTTCGCACAACTTTTGTTCCGCGTGCGAGCAGGCTGCATATGCAGTTTCCTCTCTGCGAGCTGCGCAGTCTACACTCCGTTTCGGTCGGCGCAAAGCCATTGTCCACCGGACAATGTGCGCCCCGCCGGAGGCTTTTTCTTTCACAGGACGCAATTTCCTGTGAAAGAAAAAAAGAACTGAACTCTTTCCGGTATACTGACCGATAAGAATTTAGTTCTTTTTTATTTTCACAAAACTATTTGCTCTCTGTCGTCTCTGCTGCTCCGTCAGATGCTTTCTCTACTTCTGCGATTGCGGATTTCTTCATCGGAATACGGCAGTTTTTATTATTGCCGAACTCTACAATACAATCCTCATCTTCTACAGAAATCACTACACCGTAAAAACCGCTTGTAGTAACAACTACATCGCCTACTTCCACTGTAGAAAGCAGAGCTGCCATCCTTTTCTGCTCTTTCTTCTGCGGACGAATAGCAAAGAAATACATTGCAGCACCGATGATTACAATGTATACCAGCATCAGCATCAGTCCGCCGCCACCGCTTGCGCTGGCATCTGCACTTGTTGTCAGTAAATTCATCATTATTAATTCCTCCTGATATTCTAATCTTGTCACATAAGCCTGTCCGGCAC
>CAKRNX010000217.1 GCA_934371475.1 uncultured Lachnospiraceae bacterium | reverse complement strand
CAGTAGCTGCAGAAATTGTTGCAGCCGAACATGATATTGACACCGGACTTGAAGCTGTAAGTACGTTTTGCCGGAAGATCCTCCACGATCTTATCCGTATCCTTCCAGATATCAATGATCATCCGGTCATTCTCCAGCGCAGACACCAGAAGCTCTGCAAATTTATAAATATTGTGGGTACCAAAGATCAGATTGACAAAACGGTAACTCTGCTGGATCTTTGCCACCACCTCAGCCTCCTGCATCATGCAGCCGCACAGTCCGATGATCATATGCGGATTTTTCTTTTTCAGACCGCCCAGATATCCCAGTCTTCCATAGACTTTCAGGTTGGCGTTCTCCCGCACGGTACATGTATTGTACAACACAAAATCCGCGTCTTCCTCCTCAGTCAGCTCATAGCCGACAGACTCCAGGATGCCCCGCAGTTTCTCGGAATCTCTTTCATTCATCTGACATCCGAATGTCTTGACAAGAGCCCGCATGGGACGTCCCAGCTCCCTGCTCTTTTTTTCTACCAGCATATGTGCTTTTTTCATAAACCAGCGCTGTCTGTCCGGTTCCTCCAGCGGCGCTTCCTCGCTCAGTATCATATGAGCAAGCTGTGCTTCATAATCTGTTAATGCAGACATATAAACCTCTTTCTGTTCTTCTTCCGTTTTCATTTCTGTTTCTTCGTTCGTCTTTTATTTAAGGACGGATCTGCCCGTTTCCATAAATGATATATTTTGTCGTTGTCAGTGCCAACAGTCCCATCGGCCCCCTGGCATGAAGCTTCTGGGTGCTGATGCCAATCTCAGCACCAAACCCAAATTCAAATCCATCCGTAAACCGCGTAGATGCATTTACATAGACCGCTGCCGCGTCAATCTCGTTGAGAAACTTCTGCGCATTCGCGTAATCTCTCGTAATGATCGCCTCTGAATGACCTGTGTTGTAGCGGTTAATATGTGCAATCGCCTAATCCAGTGAATCCACCGTTTTCACTGAAAGAATATAATCCAGATATTCTTTTCCCCAGTCTTCTTCTGTCGCCGGTGTCATATCCGGCAGCACCTCTCTGGCCGACTCATCTCCCCGCAGCTCAACATGATGCTCCTCCAGACGATGCTTCAGCGTCTTTAACAGAGGCTGTTCCACTGCCCGATGTACCACAAGAGACTCACAGGCATTGCACACGCCGATGCGCTGCGTCTTGGCATTATGAATGATCTCCACCGCCATAGCAAGGTCTGCCGACTCATCTACATAAATATGGCAGTTGCCCGTTCCCGTTTCAATCACAGGGATGGTACTCTGATTGACAACAGCCCGGATCAGTCCCGCACCGCCTCTGGGGATCAGCACATCCACGTACTGATTCATCTTCATAAACAGCTCCGTAGCACGCCGGTCAGTAAACGGAATTAGCTGCACTGCACATTCCGGAAGTCCCTGCGACTTCAACGACTCACAGATTGTCTCCACAATCGCCAGATTTGAATGGAGTGCTTCCTTACCTCCCTTTAAAATGACTGCATTTCCTGTTTTAAAACAAAGCGCAAACGCATCCGCCGTCACATTGGGTCTCGCTTCATAGATCATGCCGACTACGCCGAGCGGCACCCGTTTTTGACCGATCATCAGACCATTTGGGCGCTTTTTCATCCCAAGCACCTCTCCTATGGGATCTTCCAGCAACGCCACCTGATGGATCCCCTCCGCCATAACGCGTACTCTGTCCTCCGTCAGAAGCAGGCGATCCACCAGACCCTGCGGCATTCCGTTTGCCTTTGCCGCCTCAACATCTGTTCTGTTCGCCTCAAGGATCCGATCCATATGACACAGAAAGGCCTCTGCTGTATCGTGCAGGGCCCGGTTCTTTCTTTCGCTGTCCAGATTTCGAAGAACCGTTTCCGCGCGGCACGCTTCTTCCCCGATCCGGTTCAGCTGCATCTCCATCTCGTTCTGTTCTCTACTGTCCTTTTTTATTTCCATATTTTTCTCCCAGATTCTCAAATTTTCCATCATGGTTCAAAACATCGATATTATTCAGCTGACTCCTCAGATTCATACGAATTGCTTCCAGATAGCGTTCTCTCAGCTCTTTCTGTTCTTTTTTTTCTGCTTCCGTCAGACCTTCTGCCTTTGACTTGCGGGCCAGCTCATTGATCCTAGCCGTCTCTTTTTCTGTTATCTTTCCATTCATTTGCTGTATTCTCCTATCTTTCTGCTGATTATAAAAATTACACGGATTGTGATTACTTCACACTCTTATTTCGGCACTGTAACCAAATAAAATAATATTTTATTTATGTGCCAGGAAAAGCGTACCGTATTCTTCTCCGCCGATCAGACGGTGTATCACATGGAAATCTTTCCCATTGGCAATAATCATATCACATCCTGCTCCGGTGGCAATCTGCGCGGCGTGGAGCTTCGTTGCCATACCGCCGGTTCCCACATCACTCGCACTGCCCTTTCCCATATCAAGCAGCTGCTGATCCAGCTTCTCCACCAGCGGAATAAACTGCGCGTCAGGATTTTTGTTCGGATCATCTGAAAACAGCCCGTTAATATCCGAGAGCAGGATCAAAAGATCCGCGTGTACCAGCGATGCTACGATAGCAGACAGACTATCATTATCTCCAAACTGGATTTCATAAGTAGAGACTGTATCATTTTCATTCACAACAGGGATTGCCCCCATGGAAAGCAGTTCCTCAAACGTATTCACTGCATTGTAACGGTTCAGCTCTGCATCCACCGTATCCTTTGTCATCAGGATCTGCGCCGCCATGTGCCCGTATTCCCGGAACAGCTTCTGATAGATCATCATCAGCTGTGCCTGTCCGATGGCTGCACAGGCCTGTTTTTCTGATATCTTTGTAGGGCGGTGATGAAAATGTACCGCCTGTCTGCCTACTGCAATTGCACCCGAAGATACCAGCACAATTTCTTTTCCCTGGTTTTTCAGATCACACAGCTCCCGCACCAGCACCTCCAGCTTTGTCAGGTTCAGTGCCCCGGTCTCCTCATGCGTGATGGAGGAAGAACCGATTTTGATCACAATTCTCTTTTTATCTTTCAGCTGTTTTCGCAGCTCTTTTCGCAT
>CAKRNX010000216.1 GCA_934371475.1 uncultured Lachnospiraceae bacterium | reverse complement strand
TCTTCACTGTCAGAGGAAACCCGGCCGATCTCCGTACCTGTATTTCCCCGAAACCAGTGATAATACACTCCTGCTCCCGCTCCACCGGCCAATGCCAGCACAAGCAGAACCACGATCCCCTTTTTCATTTATCTATCTCCTTAAAAATCTGCAAAATATCGGTGACAATAATTCTATGATATCTTACCATCCGTTCCTGTAAAAGTACAGACGGAAATTCTTAAGCATCTGTGAAACCTTTGTGAAATGTCCCCTGTATTTGACAATTTTGTGCTTTTCATATAAACTACAGTCTAAAGTATAATTTGAAGATAATTCCCTCAATCCGCAAGCGTCACTTTACAGTAAGCGTATTGAATACAGAAATGCTCCGACATTCTTGCTGCGAGGTATGCGTCATGCGTTAGCATGACATATTTCTCCTGCGTTCCTCTGCATCTACATTCTTATTCAGATATGCTCCAGGGAAAGAAAGGAATTCCTATGAAAACAGTTTTAATTACCTATATGATACTCATCAATCTCTGCGGCCTGGCATCTATGGGGATTGACAAATGGAAAGCAAAACGGGGACGCTGGCGCATATCGGAAAAAAGCCTTTTTTTGATTGCCATTTTGGGTGGAAGCATCGGTTCCCTGGTCGGCATGTATCTGTTCCATCACAAGACTCGCCACCTTCGTTTCACTATTGGCATTCCTGTTATTCTGGTTCTGCAGCTCCTCGCTGTGGTTTTTTTCGGTGCATATCGAAAAGAACTTCTCCCGGAACCGTCGGCAGTTGTAGAGAAAGAACTGTCTCTGATCCGCAGTCTGGACGAGACTACCATTCATAATTTCATCTCCTACGAAACCATGATGGGGGCCGATGGCACAGCTGCTTCTCCCGACACCATTGGTCCGGAAACCGGCGAAGCCGTCAAACTTTTCTTTCAGCACTTTGATTATCAGCTCCATTCGGAGAACATTACCAACAATACCGCAATTGTTACAGCGGATATTATCAATATTGATACAGAAACACTCGCCAGAGATCTGCGCAGCGTCCTGACTGCCCGCAGCCTGAATCTGCGCTCAGACAATCTGTCGCCCCGGACGCTCAATGATTATTATATCCTGCTGCGGGATACCCTGCATGCTCACAGTTACTCCACGTCTGTCACCTCGGCCAGTTTTCACCTGAACAGAACAGACAACGGCTGGGTCATCGAGTCAGATGAAACGCTGCAGAATGCTCTCGTAAGCAACTTTATTTCCTGGATGAACGACCCGGATCTTCTCTCTCCAGAAGATGTACTCTCAATATGGATGGATGAATTTTCCACTCTGAATGCCCGGGAATGGTCCTCTTATCTGAAAGTCAGTGATATTTTTTCCACCGGCAGCGAAGCTTATGCATCTTCCATTGATGAGATTTATATGGAAAAAATTGCAGATTTTTTTTCCTGGAATATCGAAAGCTGCTCCGTGGACGGTTCAGATGCCCGGGCAGTTCTCACTGTCACCAGCGCCGATATGCCTTACATTCTGGAAAGCTATCACGACCGTCTTGTTCGTCATTCCCGGACATCTGAATTTATAACAGACGATGAGTCCGCGCTGCTGGACGCCTCCGCCAAATATCTGCTCGAAGCATTTGAAGAAGATGCCCGTCCGGGGGACTTCCAGATCACGGTAAATCTCCATAACGACGGCCATACCTGGCAGCCGGAAATCTCTGCCGAACTAACCAATGCATTTCTGGGCAATATTGAAGAAGCGCTCAACGAATTTCAGAACGAAAATTAATCCGTATCTGACCGGAACTTTTTGTTCATCCATAAATAAAAAGCTCCGAGTATCTTCGGAAACTGTAAATCAATTTCCCTGTTCCATACCCGGAGCTTATTTATTCAGTTTAGCTTATTCGGCTTTTTCCTCTTCTTTTTTCAGCGGTGTCACGGAAATCCCCAGCTCTTCCAGCTGTTTTGCAGCTACCGGTGAAGGTGCCTGCGTCATCAGACAAGATGAATCTTTTACCTTCGGGAATGCGATTACATCGCGGATGTTGTCCAGTCCCAGCATCAGCATGATCACACGATCCATGCCAAGTGCCAGTCCTGCGTGTGGCGGTACTCCGTATTTGAATGCATCAAGCAGGAAACTGAACTGCTCCTGTGCCTGCGCCTTGGTAAATCCAAGACACTCGAACATTTTCTCCTGCACGTCATTCTGATGGATACGGACAGATCCGCCGCCCATCTCATAACCGTTCAGCACAATATCATACGCTTTTGCACGGACACGTCCCGGATCACTGTCGATATACTGCAGATCTTCTTCCATCGGCATGGTGAACGGATGATGCATGGCTGTGAAACGGTTCTCTTCCTCGCTCCACTCAAGCAGCGGGAACTCCACTACCCACAGAAACTCAAATTTGGAAGGATCAATCAGTCCCAGCTTTTTGGCCAGATCGCAGCGGAGCGCACCCATGGTCTCACAGGCCAGCTTATTCTTGTCCGCAGCAAACAGCAGCAAATCTCCCGGCTCGCCGTCCATCGCTTTTACCAGCGCATCCAACTCCTCCTGTGCCATAAACTTGGAAAAAGAGCACTTATAGCTGCCATCCTCATGAATGGCAAGGTAAGCCAGTCCCTTCAGGCCGTAACCCTTTACAAAATCAACCAGCGCATCAATCTTCTTTCTGGGCATTCCTGCCTGTCCCTTTACATTAATGCCGCGCACGGAACCGCCCGCTTCAATCGCTCCGGTAAACACGCCAAATCCGCAGCTCTTTACAACTTCGGATACATTCTTTAATTCCATTCCGAAACGCAGATCCGGCTTATCGGAACCAAAGCGCTCCATAGCCTCTCTCCATGTCATGCGGCGGAACGGAGTATTCAGGTCAATGCCCAGAATCTCTTTCCACAGCTTCTTGATCAGGCGCTCTGTCACACCAATGACATCATCAACATCCACAAAGGACATTTCCAGATCCATCTGTGTGAACTCCGGCTGACGATCCGCACGCAGATCCTCATCACGGAAGCATCTTGCGATCTGGAAATAACGGTCATAACCGGAACACATCAGCAGCTGCTTGAACAGCTGGGGAGACTGGGGA
>CAKRNX010000215.1 GCA_934371475.1 uncultured Lachnospiraceae bacterium | reverse complement strand
GATCTGTCCGCACCTGCATCTGCCGCTTCAGTCAGGCAGCAGCCGGATCTTGAAGATCATGAATCGGAATTATACGAAGGAACAGTATCTGGATCTGGTGTACAGATTGCAGGAAGAGATGCCGGATCTGTCGCTGACGACGGATATTATTGTGGGCTTTCCCGGTGAGACGGAGGAAGATTTCCAGGAGACACTGGATGTGGTGAGAAAAGTGCGCTATGACAGCGCATTTACATTTATTTATTCAAAAAGAACAGGTACGCCTGCTTCGGTCATGGAGAATCAGATCCCGGAAGATGTGATCAAAGACCGGTTCGACCGCCTGCTGACGCTGGTACAGGAGATCGGAAGAGAGCGCTCCGCACGGTTTACCGGACAGACGCTGCCAGTTCTTGTGGAGCATGTCAATGAGCAGGATGCTTCGCTGATGACCGGAAGGCTGGCAAATAATCTGGTGGTTCATTTCCCGGGAGATGAGTCGATGATTGGTCATATGATAGATGTTCATCTGACCGAGTGCAAGGGATTTTACTACATGGGAGAAGCGGTGAAGCAGTAAAGGGTAAACATGAAGGGGTCCACTGTTTATTGCTTTTTGAATGAGCAAGAATGCCGGGGCATTCTTGAATAAAATCAGAGGATGTGTCTGCACCGGTTAGGTGGTGACAAAAGGAAATGGCAGGAGGAATCAGTATATGAGCATACAGCAGCAAAGAGGCATCAGCCGCAAATGGTATCTTCAGCTGGATCCGCCTACAGAAGAGGACAATCGTTCCTGTCAGAAACGGATTCTTGATGAGGTCACGCAGCGCCTAAAGGAGTCAGGTGAGGAGAATCATCCTGTTTCTATGAGCCTGCAGGTACAGCGAAAGCTGTATCCGCTGTGTGATCAGGCTGACTGGAAAGTAACGGTCTGCGTGGCCTGGGACGGGTGGGTCTGGCGGATTTTAGGGATTGAACCGGGAGATACGACAGAGAGCCATTATGGACTGGCCATTGACCTTGGCAGTACTACGGTGGTAGGGCAGCTGTTTTGCTGTGCAGATGGTACAGTGCTGGCCGAAACCAGTGCATTTAACAGACAGATCCGGTTTGGAACGGACATTCTGAGCCGTATTTTTTACAGCAAAGACCAGCCGGAACATCTTGAGGAGATCCGTCATGAGACAGTAATGTCGATCTGTCAGGTGATAGAAGAACTGGAAAAAAAGGCCGGAGTTTTCCACGGTTCATGTGTGCAGATGGTTGTGGGCGGTAATACAACGATGATCCATTTCTTGCTCGGACTGGATGCGTTCTGTGTGTTTTCCACACCGTATGCAGTGCGCGCAGATGATCCCGGTTTTATTTTGGGACGGGAGCTTGGACTGCCGGTTGCAGGGTATGTATATTGCTGTCCGGGACGATCGAACTATATTGGCGGAGATATTATCAGCGGTATGATTGCCACAGGTCTGTATAAAGAAGAAAAGATCTGTGCATTTTTTGATATCGGCACGAACGGGGAGCTGGTCATTGGCAACCGGGATTTTCTGCTGTGCGGAGCCGGAGCGGCAGGTCCTGCCCTGGAGGGCGGCGTAGTGCGCACCGGAATGAAGGCGGATTGCGGAGCAGTCGATCATGTGCATATTTTGAAGGACCATTTTGAAAACCATGTCATCGGGGAAGGACAGGCGAAAGGCATCTGCGGCTCCGGGATTGTGGATCTGATCGCGCAGCTGTTTCTCCATGGATGGATTGACCTGCGCGGACGTTTTGTGCCGGAGAAGAGCCGTTTGATTTCGATGCGGGAGACGGTTGTGGAGGATGGCAAAGAGCAGGATGCGTATGCCGCAGGGACTGATGCGCTGCTGACGGGACAGGAACATCAGGCAGAGTCAAAGCCGGGCGAATCATCTTTGGATGAGAAAACTGTGATCCGTCAGTATGCGGTGGAATACGAGCCTGGACTTTATTTTTATCAGGATGATATCCGTGAATTTATCCGCACCAAGTCGGCCGCGTACACGATGGTAGAGTATATTCTGAAAGAGTCAGGGATTCTCCCGGAAGAGCTGAGAAAATTTTATGTCTGCGGAGCTTTTGGCCGTCATGTGTCAAAGGAATCGGCGATCACGATCGGTAGGTATCCGGATATGAACCGGGAAGGGATCATCCATGCGGGAAATACCAGCCTGGAAGGAGCGGCAAAGCTGCTGCTCCATAAGGAACTCTTCCTCGATATTGATGAAATTATGGAAAAAATGACTTACATTCAGTTCGGGGCTGTCGAAGATTTTCTGGGAATGATGGAAGCGGCGCAGTTCCTGCCGCATATTGATTTGGAGCGTTTCCCGACAGTCAAAAAGCGGCTGGAAGAGATGGCAAAAGAAGGTTAAAAAGAGGATTGGAAGTGGGACAGGATGTACAGTGATTTATTCAGCAGGGTATATGATGCCTTTGGATGGAACTACTATCCGGAAATTTTTGCGCAGCAGCTGATGCATTGGATGGAGAAATATCAGATCAGGGTGAAAACCATGCTGGATCTGGGCTGCGGAACGGGGATCCTGTGCAGTATTCTGTCTGAGAGAGGCATACATACGGTAGGGATGGATTTGTCAGCTGGAATGATTTCTATGGCAAAGGAGAAATATCCGGCGCTGAATTTTGAACAGGGAGATATGATTACTTATTGTCCGTCAAAAAAGTTTGATTTGGTGACGAGCACTTGCGATGCCATAAATCATATCCTGGATCCGGATGATCTGAAAAAGGTATTGAAAAATATTTTTACATATCTGGAACCTGGCGGATATCTGCTGTTTGACCTTCTGAAGGAGGAAGAGACAGTTCCCTGTGATCCGGTTGATCTGGGGGAAATAGACGGGTGTCGGCTGACGTTTCAGATTCTGCGGACGGCGTCGGGGGCGGTGACGCTTCAGATTGATGTGTCAGAGCAGGGACGTCATGTCCACACAGAACAGATCAGGGAGCAGATTTACAGCCCGAGGCAGATCCTGTCGCTTCTTGCGGAGGCAGGATTTGAAAGCTGTGTCTGCAGTGACCGTCTGCTGGGGGAAGAATCAGAGCAGGCGTCTACCTGGTTTGTGACAGCCAGAAAACCAGGGAAAAAGTAAGTCGCGAAGAGCCTGCGTTCATGGGCAAGCAGCGAAAACGGATTGTGAATGTCC
>CAKRNX010000214.1 GCA_934371475.1 uncultured Lachnospiraceae bacterium | reverse complement strand
GTACATAGCCCCCGTATCCACATAGATAAATCCAAGCTGCTCCGCCACCCGTCTGGCAATAGAACTTTTTCCGGCGCCTGCCGGTCCGTCAATCGCAATATTAAAACTCACTTTTTCCTCCTCGCTGCGTTACTGTATCAGTATCTCCTGATTCGTCCGCAATATTCATTTTATAATAATAGCGTTCCCGCATAAGCATGCAGGCAAAGCGTAAACTTCATGATATGAGAATACCCGGGGCGGATTCCTGTTCAGGAATGCCTCAGCTATCGTATCCCCATTCCGGCTGCATATCCGGTAGACCAGGCAATCTGAAGATTAAATCCTCCGGTCAGTGCATCCAGATCCAGCACTTCCCCCGCAAAAAACAGATGGTCTGTCAGTTTTGATTCCATGGTTGCCGGCCAGATCTCCTTTACGGCAATCCCGCCCTTTGTAATCACAGCCTCCCTATAACTGCCAAGGCCTGTCACTGTCAGCGCAAATTTCTTGGTCTGTGCAATCAGCTCCTGCCGCTCTTCCCTGGAAATATCATGCACCGGCTTGTCTGCTTCAATGCCGCTGCGGCGAACCATCACCGGAATCATTTTTGCCGGAAACAGGCTGCCCAGTACATTTTTAAACTGGCGGTTTTTATTACTCTCAAACTCACGCAGCAGTCTCGCATCCAGCTGTTCCGGACTCAATGCCGGTTTCAGATCAATATACAGCTGCAGAGGATGTTCCTTCAGCCTTTTCTGGATCTGGCTGCTGGCGCTCAGTACCAGCGGCCCCGTCACGCCGAAATGGGTAAACATCATCTCACCGAAATCCTGATACAGCTGTTTCTTTCCGTCACAAACTGTAATCTCCACATTTTTCAGCGACAGTCCCTGCATCTGTCTGGCGTCCTCTTCCGGCACAGTCAGCGGCACCAGCGACGGAGACAGCTCCGTCACCTGATGTCCGGCCTCCTTCGCAAAGCGATAACCGTCTCCGGTAGCTCCGGTACTTGGATAAGACAGACCGCCTGTGCAAACGATCACGTCATCTGCCGGAACTTTCTCTCCGCTCTCCAGCTCAATCCCTGCGGCACGCTGTTTTTCTTCGGACTTCCGGCCCGGTTCCATCAAAATACGTTTCACCGGAGCATTCAGATGAACGCTTACCCCGAGACGCTTCATTTCTCCCGCCAGTGCCGCGATCACATCTGAAGCATGATCCGAGGCCGGAAACACGCGGTTTCCGCGCTCTGTCTTGGTTTTCATTCCGCACCTTTCAAAAAAGGCGATTGCATCCTCATTCGTAAAACCGTAAAAAGCACTGTAAAGAAATTTTCGATTTGTGCATACACTCTCAAACAGCGTCTCCATATCGCAGTGGTTTGTCAGATTACATCTGCCTTTCCCAGTAATATAAATCTTTTTCCCAAGCTTTTCGTTTTTTTCATACAGATCCACCTGATGTCCCTGTCCGGCGGCGGTCACTGCCGCCATCATCCCTGCGGCACCTCCGCCCACAATTACTGCTCTGCTCATACTTTCCTCTTTCTATTGTTTCATCTTCATTATGTCAAGCAAAGATCCTCAATCTGATTTGCCTCTTCTCGCAACTTCTCGCAACTGAAGCAGGGAACTTACCCTTTTGGTTAAACGCCTTCCAGCGCCAGCTCTTCTGTCTGGCTTCCGTCCGCGTATTCCAGTTCAAACCAGAAATTCACTCCATTGTCCTGATTCTCCACACCATACTGCTGCCTGAACGAATCCATAATCGCTTTGACAATCGACAGTCCTACGCCGCTGCCGCCATATTCTCTTGTTCTGGCTTTGTCTACCTTGTAGAATTTCACCCAGATCTGATCCAGGTCTTCTTCCGGGATCGGCTGACCCGTGTTGAATACTCCGACACGCACTTTACTGCCGCGCACCTCGGTATGGATCACGATCCGGTTTTCTCCCTCGATGTGATTAAGCGCATTACTCAGATAGTTGGTCAGTACCTCCTCAACCTTGAACTCATCGCCCCACACATGCAGGCTCTCGCTGCCTTCATAGGTGATCTGCGCCTCTTTCTGCTGAGCCAGAATCTGCAGAGACTGCATTTTGCCCTTAATCAGCTGCACTATGTCAAAACGCTCCATCTCCACCTGATCATTACCGAACTCCAACTGATTCAGCGTCAGCAGTTTTTTCACCAGCTCATTCATTTTTCCTGCCTCATCAACGATCACATCGCAGTAAAAGTTCCTGCTCTCCTCATCGTCGTTGACACATTCCTTCAGCCCTTCTGCATATCCCTGTATCAGCGCCAGAGGAGTCTTCAGCTCATGGGATACGTTGGAAAGAAATTCTTTTCGCATCTCATCGATCTGAACCTTCTTCTGAATGTCTCGCTGCAGTTCATTGTTGGCCGATTTCAGCTGAGAAATCGTCTCCTCAAGCGTCTCGGACATCTGATTGAAATGTTCACCGAGCTGACCGATCTCATTTGTTCCCCCGCTGGTATACTTTACGTCAAAATCCAGATTGGCCATCCGTCCGGACAGAACTGTCAGTTCTTTGATCGGTTTGGCGATCTTTTTGGACAGCCACCAGATCATGACCATACTAACCAGTACCACCAGCACGCTGGCATACATGACAAACTCTGTGGAAATACCCACATTGATCCGGATGCTCTCCATGGGAATCCTCATCATAAAATAATCTCCGCAGGTGAGTGTTCCCCAAATCTCAAGATAATCCATCTCCATGCGCTCATCCGTCTTTTTCTGGATCGTGTACTGATCCGTTGTCAGCAGCACCGAAGCATCGTCATCCATATCGATGCCCGTCACATAGCCGAACAGTCTCGCCGGCATAATCGCACTGCTCTCATCCGATGAGGAAGTCGTCCCCCCCACCGCAGTTCTCAGGATCGTTTTAAAATTTTCATTTACTACCACCATGGAGATATTGTTGGTCGTACACAGATCCCGGAAATCCGACACAAAATAATCCGTATCTACTTCCCCGTCCGGAATGTGCTGGTCAATCAGCTGATAAGCTTCTGTCAGCGTCTTCTGCAGTTTCAGCACATAGTATTTCTCCATAAATACATTATTAATCAGGAGATTTGCTCCCAGCACCAGCACCATCATGCCGATAAAAACGCCTGCCATCTCCCGGGCTATTGAACGTTTCATTGTCCATCCACCTCGAACTTGTAGCCCATGCCCCAGATCGTCTTGATATAATCCCCGCGCTCGCCCATTTTACTGCGCAGCTTTTTCACATGGGTATCGATCGTTCTGGCATCTCCAAAGTAATCATAATTCCACACAC
>CAKRNX010000213.1 GCA_934371475.1 uncultured Lachnospiraceae bacterium | reverse complement strand
ATTATAGAAATGCTCCGCAGGGTCGGATTGAATTCTGAGCATGCAAACCGTTATCCGCACGAGTTTTCTGGTGGTCAGCGCCAGAGAGTCGGTATTGCGAGGGCACTGGCAGTGAATCCGGAATTCATTGTCTGTGATGAACCGATCTCTGCACTGGATGTTTCCATTCAGGCACAGGTCATCAATATGTTTGAGGATCTGCAGGAGCAGATGGGGGTGGCATATCTGTTTATTGCCCACGATCTTCTGATTGTGCGCCACATCTCCGACCGTATTGCCGTGATGTACCTTGGTAAGATCGTGGAGATTGCCGATGCGGACGAGCTGAATGACAGCCCGATTCATCCGTATACCGTTTCTCTGCTTTCCGCAGTGCCGATCCCGGATCCGCATATTACAAGACAGAGACACCGCATCATTCTGGAGGGCGATGTGCCCAGCCCCATGAACATGCCCACAGGCTGCGCATTCCGTTCCCGCTGCAGATATGCGACAGAGAAATGCGCGCAGGAATGCCCGAAACTGGAAGACCGCGGAAACGGACATTTTGTTGCATGTTGGAATAAATAATGATATAATTATGGAAGTTTTGAGGGGAAAGTTACCCCGTAAACTTAATAAATGAAAGTGGAGGTAGAAGTATGAAGAGAAAGAAACTTATGGCACTGACTCTGGCAGCTGTTACAGCAATTGCTCCCGCAGCTCCGATCATGGCTGAGGATGTAGCTCCCATCGAGGGCGCTGACGTGGCAGCCAGATCTTCTGAAGCAGCACCGGAATGGCAGGAGTACAACAATCTGATCCGTGAGATCAAGACCGAGACAGATGTAGTAGAGCGTGAGGCTCTGATGCATCAGGCAGAGGATATGCTGATGGAGAGCGGCGCAATCGTTCCGCTGTACTACTACAATGATATCTATCTGCAGAAAGAGTCTGTGACAGGTATCTACAGCAATGCGTATGGTTTCAAATATTTCATGTTTGCCGATAATGGTGACAATACCACACTGAAACTGCAGCTGGCAAGCGAACCGGACAAGATTGACCCGGCTCTGAACACTACTGTAGACGGTGCTTGTCTCGCAGTGAACAGCTTTGAGGGTCTGTGCAGGTACAACGCTGACGGCGAGATCGAGACTGCTATGGCTGACAGCTACACTGTAAGCGACGATGGATTGACCTACGTATTTACCATGCGTGACGGTTTAAAATGGAGCGATGGCTCTGAGCTGAATGCAAAAGATTTTGCATATGCATGGAACCGTGCGGCAGATCCCAACACCGGTGCTGACTATGCCTATATGTTTGATGCAATTGCAAAGAATGATGACGGAAGCCTGCAGATTGAAGCAAGCGAAGACGGAAAGACTCTGACTGTTCAGCTGGACGCTCCCTGTGTATACTTCCTTGACCTGTGTGCTTTCCCGGCTTACTATCCGGTAAAACAGGAATGTGTAGAAGCAGCAGACGGCTGGGAGACCAACCCGGGCGCATGGGCTCTGGAGGCTGGTTTTGTGTCCAACGGTGCTTACACACTGGAGAGCTGGAATCACAATGAGAGCATGGTTTATGTAAAGAACCCGAACTATTACAGAGCTGATGAAGTGAAGATCGAGAGAATGGAGTTCATGCTGAGTGCAGATGATACCGCTGTCTTTGCTGCATACAACGCAGGTGACCTTGACTTTGCTGATACTGTTCCGAATGATGAGATCAGCAACCTTCTGGACAATCCGGAGTTCCACATCATTGACAACCTGGGAACCTACTACGCTTGTTTCAATGTAAACAGCGATCTGTTTGCAGGCAAGACTCCGGAGCAGGCTTCTGCCATGAGACGTGGTCTGACTCTGCTGATCGACCGTGACTACATCGTAGAGAACATCGGACAGACAGGACAGCAGCCCGCTAATACCTTCGTCCCGGCTGGTATGATGGATGGACATGGCAGTGTGTTCCGTCAGAACGATGATGCCTACACTTATCCGTGCGAAGAAGCAGTAGGTTACTATGATCCTTCTTACGATGCATATGATGCAAATGTAGAAGAGGCAGTTGAGCTGCTCAAAGAAGCCGGGTATGAGTTTGACGACGACAACATGCTGTCAGATGCTACCCCGCTGAATATCACCTATATTGTAAACCAGGGAACAGCTCATGAAGCAATTGCAGAAGCAATCCAGCAGGATTTTGCAGCAGTTGGCATTAACCTGACCATCGAAACCAATGAGTGGAACGTATTCCTGAACGAGCGTAAAGCAGGCAACTATGATATGGGCCGTAACGGCTGGCTGGCTGACTTTAATGACCCGATCAATATGCTGGAAATGTGGACCACTGATTCCGGTAACAACGACTGCCAGTTTGGCAAATAATGATTTTCGGAAATGATAAAAAGAATCGCAGGCCCTGCGGGGCCGCGGTTCTTTTCTTATGATCAGATATCTGATATCAAAAGAAGCCCTCCTGGCAAAATGTGCGGCCTGCCTGAGCAAAACAAAGACTGTGCTGTCAGAGAGTGATACGGGCAAAGCGCAGAGAACACACTTTTGTTTTATATCTTTGGCGAATACGCCGGAAATTGAAAATAGGAAAAAGATATTTTCGGAAATTATACTGAAAAATAAAAAAAGACTTGCTTTTTGGAAAAAACGGGTGTACTCTGTTCTCAGGTTGAGAGGACAAGGGCGTTCCACAAAGGTAATTGTTGGAATGCCCCTTTTTTATAGCCGACCGCAGGATGTGCAGCCGACGGATGCGGCAGATGCCGGTTTGAGAGGGTCTGCATAAAAATGGGAAAAGAAAGGATGAACAGATATGAGCGAATACTTTAATGTAGCAGATATTTTTGGCGAAAACGTATTCAGCGACAGGGTGATGCAGGAACGTTTGCCGAAAAAAGTTTACAAAGAACTGCATAAGACGATTGATGAGGGGAAAGAACTGGATCCCATGATCGCCGAAGTAGTAGCAGAGGCTATGAAACAGTGGGCAGTTGAAAAGGGTGCTACCCATTATACTCATTGGTTCCAGCCGCTGACAGGCGTTACCGCTGAGAAACATGATTCCTTTATTACCGCTCCGCGGCCGGACGGCACGATCCTGATGGAGTTTTCAGGAAAAGAGCTGATCAAGGGCGAACCGGATGCATCCTCTTTCCCGTCAGGTGGTCTGCGCGCTACTTTTGAGGCCAGAGGATATACTGCATGGGACTGCACCTCCCCGGCATTTGTACGTGAAGATGCAGCTGGCGCAATTCTCTGTATTCCCACAGCTTTCTGTTCTTATACAGGAGAGGCTCTGGATATGAAGACACCGCTGCTTCGTTCCATGGAGGCAATTAATACAC
>CAKRNX010000212.1 GCA_934371475.1 uncultured Lachnospiraceae bacterium | reverse complement strand
GGTCATTCATATCCACACATCTTCTCCATGTGATCTTTCTCGGGTCAATGTTCAGCGCATTGCCCTGATAGATGTGGTTGTCCAGCATAGCTGCCAGCAGGTTGTTTGCTGCGCCGATCGCATGGAAGTCACCTGTGAAATGAAGGTTGATATCCTCCATCGGGACTACCTGTGCATATCCGCCGCCTGCTGCTCCGCCTTTTACACCGAATACCGGTCCTAAGGACGGCTCACGAAGTGCTACACAAACACTTTTGCCAAGTTTGGACATACCATCTGCCAGACCAACGGTTGTAGTGGTCTTTCCCTCTCCTGCCGGAGTCGGGTTGATTGCTGTTACAAGGATCAGCTTCCCGTCTTTCTTGTCGGTCTCCTTCAGCATATTGTAGTCAATTTTTGCTTTGTAATTACCGTACTGCTCCAGGTATTTTGCGTCAATACCTGCTTTTGCAGCAACCTCGGTAATTGGTGACATAGTCGTCTCCTGTGCGATTTCAATGTCAGTTTTGAATCCCATAATCTCGAAATTCTCCTTTCTGTTTTCGCATTATAAAATATAAAAGTTTAACCCCATCTCTGCATAAGCACAGACAGGTCTATACTTTTAATACCATATTTTTAGACGGACTGTCGCATGCTTTGCATTCCCGCAATCCCCTCTAACACCTGATCCCACCATTGTATAAACGCAGGCGAAACCAGACCTTTTCACACTATAATCTTATCTTAAAATAAATGCTGTCTAAATTCAACATTTATCCTAGCAGCTTCTCTTGTTTTTACTTAATTTTTATGTATTCCTCATAAAATACAATTTTTGTTCAAAAATATCTCAACACTCTTGCTGCAAGATGCGTAACCGCATGATCTCATAATCTGTTTTCCCTGCCTTCCCGATGCTCTTATCAGGATGGCCTGACAGGAACACTGTACACAATGAAGCACTTACAGTTTTTTCATTGTACTCAGGATCACATCGCAGACCACTACCAGATCTTCCGGATGGAAACCTGCAGGAAAATTATCGCTGAATAAAATCTGGGAGGAAGGCGGAAATTCCTCATCCCCCTCCCAGAGCAGAAACTGCACATAATATCCCGGAAATACCTCAAATTCATATCCGGCATCTCCGCTGTCAATCTTTCGGGCACCCATGGCTTCGGCAGTTTTCCGGAATACATCCAGCCTGTTTCCGTAGGAAAAAGCCAGCCTCATCATACATCTGCCGTTAAACTGACGGTAGTACACCTCTCCCCACGGCACTTCCCGGTACGTCAGAAATTTTCCGGTACTTCTGGTCTGTGCTCCTTCAAGCAGGAAACGAACTGCCAGAATCTTTGCAGGATTGAGTTCTTCTACCGGTGCAAACCCATACTGATCATCCAGACAGGTCACGTGACAATCCGGATAAGTGATTTCATACTCCCGCCCCAGAAATCTGATCAGAAAACACTGCCTTTCCTGATCAAAGACAAAGCCAGTTCTGGCACAGATCTCATCCGGCTGCGCTTTCGCATACTCTTCCAGATAATGCTCCAGCGGCACCAGCTCTTTATTGTTGTTCTTTTCAATTTCAATCGCCATGTTTACCTCATTCCTCAATATTCCTTTATAATTTATTTAAATGTCAGCGAAGGGAACAGCGATGCATCCGTATGGGGAAGGAAACAGCTGGCCACAAACTCATCCATGTATGTAGGTTCATTGGAAAGTTCCAGATACGTCATATTATGAGATACCTCTCCTACTTTCTTTTCCGCCTCACTGGAAAGCAGCATTGCGTAAGCACCTGACAGAGAGGAGTTACCAATATAATGAAACTTCTCTCTCGGAATATCCGGAAACATACCAATATTGACCGCATTCTCCATATTGATGCCACTGCCGATGCCTCCGGCTACGTAGACGTCGTCAATCATATCTACTGTGAAGTCAAGAGAGTTCAGCATCACTTTGATTGCAGAAAAAATAGCACCCTTGGCACGCACAAAATTGTCAATATCTACTTCGTTAATCTCCACATCCTTGACAGATGCCGCATCTTCCTTAAATACAAGCACATAGCTTCCCATTCCGTACTTGTCGTGTCGAATCCTCTCTCCTTCCCGGACGAATTTTCCTTTGGGATTGATGATACCGCAGCGGAACAGTTCGCTGATCAGGTCAATAATACCGGATCCGCACACACCCACCGCTTTCTGATCTTCATCGCCGATAATATCCAGCGTTGGTTCCATCGTATCTTTGTCAATTGTGCACGCTTGGATGGCTCCGTCCGTCGCACGCATACCGCAACTGATATCTCCGCCCTCAAATGCAGGGCCTGCCGAACACGCGCAGCTCATCATAAAATCATTGTTTCCGAATACCAGCTCGCCGTTTGTACCAAGGTCAATAAACAGAGACATGGTCGGCTGATTCCAGATACAGCTGGCGAATGTACCTGCTGTAATATCTCCGCCCACATAACTTCCTATATTGGGCGCCACAATTACCCGTGCATGAGGAAATACGTGAAGTCCCAGATCCTGCGCATATACGCAGGTCGTCTCAAAGAATGTGGGAATATAAGGCTCCATACGGATCGGATCGGAATCTACTCCCATCAGCAGATGGTTCATCGTCGTATTTCCTGCCACGCAGATACGGTAAATCTTGGAGGCCTTGATTTTGGCAGCCGCACACATCTGCGCAATCAACGGATTCAATGTTTCTTTTACGATCGCATCCTGCAGCCGTTTTCTGCCGCCTGGCTTCACTGACTCAATAATACGGTTGATGACATCAGCCCCGTAGCGGATCTGCCCGTTTCCGGTAGACGCTTTTGCCAGGATCTTTCCATCACGCATATCAATCAGCAGTGCCGCCACAGATGTCGTACCGATATCCACAGCCATTCCGCAGAGCACCACATCTTCATCCGGATCGCACAGATCCAGCACTTCAATCTTGTTGTTCTCTCCGCGGCGTATTACACACTGCACATCATAGTTATATTTTCGAAGCGTTTCCGCCATATTTTTCATTACGATAAACGGGATCTTCACATGCTCTGTCTGGCATGCCTCTTCCACAGCCCATGTCACCCGCTCTAAGTCAGGCATCGTATCATCCAGTGTGGGTTCATTCATTGTGACTCTGATCACATCCAAATCATTTCTGAATGAGATCCCGGCTTCACTGATATCTGATTTCGTCTTTTCAAATATTGCAATTTCCTTTGCAGAATCCAAGTCCGCAATCTTCATTCTGCTCTTATATGCGGAAGCGATGTCCGGCACCATCACGACCACATCAGATAAGGCTTTGCTTACACAGGCCAGTCTCCAACCTGCCGCATACTCCTCATCCGAAATATGCACGGTTTTCTGCGTATCCAGATCACCGCTGATTAACTGTACTCTACATTTCCCGCAAGCTGCATTTCCAGAACATGGTGCATCAATGGCC
>CAKRNX010000211.1 GCA_934371475.1 uncultured Lachnospiraceae bacterium | reverse complement strand
AGATCAGGCAGGTGGAGAGGGTGATTGATATTGAGAGAAGTACAGGCTGATGCCGGATCGGAGAAGGCAATGAATCAGATTAGAATTGAGAGAGCAGTGCTGGGGCAGGTGTCCACAAATTGCTATCAGGTCATGAATGAACAGACAGGCGAAATGATTGTTGTGGATCCGGCAGATCGTGCAGATCTGATTGCCGCAAGGATCAGGGAAATGAAGGGAACGCTGGCGGCGATCCTTCTGACTCACGGACATTTTGACCATATCGGTGCAGTGGATGAGCTGCGCGAGATGTTCGGGATCGAATGCTATGCCATGGCGGCGGAAGAGGAGCTGTTATCTTCAGTACAGATGAATCTTTCGGCAATGTTCGGCCATCCGCTGACTGTGAAGGCGGACAGGCTGCTGACGGATGGACAGGAGATCACGCTGGCAGGCATCAGGATCCGCGCGATATGGACACCGGGCCATACGGAGGGCGGAGGCTGTTATTACCTTCCGGATGAGAAGCTTTTGTTTTCCGGAGATACATTGTTTGCAGAGTCTGTGGGACGGTCGGATTTCCCGACAGGCAGCTCTTCAAAACTGGTGCGTTCTGTCAGGGAAAAGCTGATGGTTCTGCCGGAAGATACCGTTGTCTATCCGGGTCATGGAGAACAGACTTCCATAGAACATGAAAAAATGTATAATCCGTTTATCTGATAGTAGTTCAAGAATAACTTGGCATTTTGCTGCGAGGTGCGCATCATGCATCTGCACGACATATTTCTGCTGCGCACTCTTGTACAGACGGAACGCAAAGCTGCATTTCCATATTTAAGAGAAATGTCATGTGTGACAGAATATGTTCACAGCAAGAGGGGCAGGACATTTTTGGACCGGAGAAGATATGAAAGCGGATGCATATCATTCTTATACAGAATAAGACAGAGAAAGAGTATGATGATAGAATTACAGTTAAATAAGCGGGATTTTGAGTATGATGTCTATTCGCTGATCAAATCTTTTTATCCGGGGCAGGACGTAACTGTCACTTATGGCACGGAGGATGTGGAAGGGGCAGAGCTGAAAATCTCGGTTTTTTATGAAGAAAATCAGATTTCGATGAAAATCTTTGATCAGAACGGAGAGATGCTGCGGGAAGATACCGCCCCGGTCTGTTACGAGGAGAACCGAAAGGAAACAAAAAATGTCCTGAAACGTCTGGCGTATGAGATGTTGAGAGCACAGACCGGCAAAGAGCTTCCGTGGGGGGATCTCACCGGGATTCGTCCTACGAAGATCCCGATGACGCTGCTGGAACAGGGATGGAAGAATGCGGATATTGCCAATTATATGCGCGAGACGTATTTTACCAGCAATGCCAAGACAGCGCTGGCTGTCATGATCGCCAACAGAGAGCGGCATATTCTGAAGGATATCAATTATGAAAACGGATACAGTCTCTATGTGGGGATCCCGTTCTGTCCGAGCATCTGCCTGTACTGTTCGTTCAGTTCCAGTCCGCTTAAAGTCTGGAAAAACAGGGTAGATGATTATCTGGATGCGCTGTGTATGGAGATTGATGCGACGGCAGATACGTTTGCGGACAGAGAACTGAATACGGTCTACATAGGAGGCGGTACGCCTACCACACTGGAGCCGGAGCAGATGGATCGTCTGCTGACCAGGCTGGAGCAGAAGTTTGATTACAGTCATCTGTTGGAATTTACGGTGGAGGCCGGACGCCCGGACAGCATTACGCGAGAAAAGCTGCAGGTACTCAGAGATCACGGCATCAGCCGCATCTCAATCAATCCGCAGACGATGAATCAGAAAACGCTGGATCTGATCGGGCGGAAACATACAGTGGAGGAGACCGTGGAGGCATTCCATCTGGCCAGGGAGCTGGGATTTGATAACATTAATATGGATTTGATCGTGGGACTTCCCGGTGAAGGGGAAGCCGAAGTTCACCATACGATGGAGGAGCTTAAAAAACTGGATCCCGACAGCGTTACAGTGCATTCGCTGGCGCTGAAGCGCGGAACAAGGCTGAATCTGTTTAAGGATCAGTATCAGGATATCTCGTTTCAGAACAGCAGCGAGATCATGGATATGACTGCCAGGTACTGTGAGGAGGCGGGGCTGGCTCCCTATTATCTCTACCGGCAGAAAAACATGGCCGGCAATTTTGAAAATGTGGGCTATGCCAGAGAAGGCAAAGCCGGTATTTATAATATCTTGATTATGGAGGAAGTTCAGAGTATACTGGCTCTTGGAGCAGGCGCTTCCACCAAACTGGTTTACGGAGCTGACCGTATTGAGCGGATTGAGAACGTAAAGGACATCAGGAATTATATTGAGCGTATCGACGAAATGATTGAAAGAAAGAAGAAGATCCAATGAGTGAGAGTTCCGGATACAGAAAAAAGATCCGTATCATTGAGCTGAGCCTGGCCGGAGAACTCAGCCATGGGATTCGCGTCAGCAATCTGGCTTACTGGGTAGGCAGGGAGCTGGAACTTTCGGACGATACCTGCCATGATCTGGCGGTAGCCGGTTTTCTGCATGATATCGGGAAGCTGGAGCTGCGGCGCTATATGTACGGGCGGGAAGAAGATACGCTGACAATTGAGGAGATGAAATACGTCAGGATGCATGCGGATCTGAGCGCCAGGATACTGGAGCAGAACGGTTATCCGCAGCGGATGGTGAAGTGGGTATACTGCCACCATGAGAATTTTGACGGATCAGGATATCCGAGAAATCTGAACGGGGAACAGATCCCCCTTGAGTCAAGGATTATCCGCGTATGCGACGTATTCGCAGCGCTGACGACAAAACGCCCCTACCGTGACGCATTTGATGCCGACACGGCTGTGGAGCTGATGATAGATGAAATCAAAAATTATGATCTTCGCGTGTTCCTGGCATTTATGAGGGTGATACACGGAGATCATCCAGAGCAGATCCTGGATGACGGAAATACAGAAAGGAAGCTGCAACAGCTGATCTATCAGGAACCAAACAATTAAGATGGAGGAAAAGAAAATGGCAGAATCAATGCAGGGTCTGAAAAGGACCTACAGATGTGGAGAGGTGACCAGTGCCAACATCGGCGAGACAGTAACGCTGATGGGATGGGTTCAGAAAAGAAGAAACCTGGGAAGCCTGATCTTTGTTGATCTGAGAGACCGTTCCGGTCTGATGCAGATCGTATTCGATGAGAATGATATCGGCAGCGAGGGCTTTGCCAAGGCAGGCACAGTGCGCAGCGAGTACGTGCTGGCAGTCGTAGGCTGTGTAGAAAAAAGAGGAGGGGCAGTCAATGACAAGATCGCTACCGGTGCACTGGAGCTGAGAGCAACGCAGATCCGTATTTTATCAGAGGCGGAGACACCGCCTTTCCCCATTGAGGAAAACAGCCAGACAAGAGAAGAACTGCGTCTGAAATACCGTTACCTGGATCTGCGTCGTCCGGATCTTCAGAGAAATCTGATGGTAAAAAGC
>CAKRNX010000210.1 GCA_934371475.1 uncultured Lachnospiraceae bacterium | reverse complement strand
CAGGAAATTGCGTCCTGTGAAAGAAAAAGCCTCCGGCGGGGCGCACATTGTCCGGTGGACAATGGTTTTGCGCCGACCGAAACGGAGTGTAGACCGCGCAGCTCGCAGAGAAGAAGTGTGCTCGCGCGCGGAACAAAAGCTTTCACCACAACCTGCTCCATCTTTACTTTTCCTTCAATTTATGCAATAATTTTAACCGGTAATCAAATACCCGGCTATACACAATGGGGGATTTGACCCTCGCGGAAGTTGCCAATATCCATGCCGGCATGGCTGCTTGGCTCGTTACCGCGGGAATAAAATAACGACAGAAAGCAGGTATACTATGAGCAAAATCATCATTCCCGATGGCTATCGCCCTATGCTGAATATGTATGACACGCAGAGAGCCATCGGTACCGTAAAGCGCCTCTTTGCAGATACGCTCTGCGCAACCCTGGGGCTGCACCGTGTTTCCGCTCCCCTTTTTCTGGAAGCTTCCACCGGTCTGAACGACGACCTGAACGGCGTAGAACGCAAGGTAACTTTTGAGATCAAAGACACCGGCACAGAAGCCCAAGTCGTTCAGTCTCTGGCCAAATGGAAACGCCAGGCTCTGAAAGATTACAATTTTCACGCAGGCAAGGGACTCTACTGTGATATGAATGCTATCCGCAGAGATGAAGAGCTGGACAATCTTCACTCCATCTATGTGGATCAGTGGGACTGGGAGAAAGTAATTGAGAAATCCGACCGCAATGAGGACTATCTGAAATCTGTGGTGCGCGCGATTGTTTCCGCAGTATGCGCTACCGAGATGAATCTTCACGCGATGTTCCCGCAGCTGTTCGGTCTTCCGCTGCACACTCCAGAAGTCTCCTTTATCACCACCCAGGAACTGGAAGATCTCTATCCGGATCTAACCTCCAAAGAGCGTGAGAACGCCTATGTAAAAGACCACGGCACCACCTTCCTGATGCAGATCGGTAAAAAACTGCGCAGCGGCAAGCCCCATGACGGACGCGCCCCTGACTACGATGACTGGGATCTGAACGGAGATATCCTGTTCTGGAATCACACATTAAACTGCAGCTTTGAGCTGAGCAGCATGGGCATCCGCGTCAGCCCTGAGAGTCTGGATCGTCAGCTGACAGAGGCCGGATGCGACAACCGCCGCAGCCTTCCGTTCCACAGAGCGCTGCTGGCAGGTGAGCTTCCTTATACCATCGGCGGCGGCATCGGCCAGAGCCGTCTGTGTATGCTGCTGCTGGGAAGCGCTCACATCGGTGAAGTACAGGCCAGCGTATGGGATGAGCATACCCGCAGCATCTGCGCGGAGTCAGGTATTTCGCTGCTGTAAGTTTCAAAAATATCCTGGCATTCTTGCTGCGAGGCTATATCAGATGAGAAATTGATTCTTACCACCTGCAGAGGTGGGAATCCCCCATCTGACATTTCCTATATTTTCATAATTTAAATCTTACAAAAAATCGCCCAGGTCGAAAGGCCCGAGCGATTTTTATCTTTATTTCCATCTTTATTTTTGATTTATACCCCTTTTCCGGGGTTTGCCTGCTTGTCAGCAAACGATGCATCTGCTGTTGGAATAGCGTGTGTATCAGTGTATCACTCCGTCTACTCTGAAAGAACTCCCATACTGTTGTCTGATCCCTCCGTGCTGCTCTCCAGACCTGGATAATCAGATGTGTATTCATCACTGACTTCCACTTTATTCTCTTTGTCATTGTCACTGTTATCACTGATACTTCCGTCTCCGTAGATCGTATTGTGAAGCTTCTCAATGGTGGTCTCCCACTGCGGCACCAGCATATCCTGGTTGTCCACATAAATAACATCATACATATTATCATACGGGATACGATCCTGTACAAAGCTGTACTGCAAAATCTCCGGTGCTTTCGTCACCATATCCCAGATCTCTGACGTCTCAACGTTGTGAGTCACCAGCGGCAGCACATCTGTCACGAACTGCGACAGCTGAGCCACATTCATCCGTTTGATCTCTGCGATCATCTGTGAAATCACGTATCTCTGTCTCTCCGTGCGGGCATAATCGGAATTGCCTACGTAACGGTTTCTCGCATAGGCAACCGCCTGCACACCGTTGCAGTGATACACGCCGCCGCCCGGAAGGATATAATCATATCCGTTCAGACCCAATGTGTTGCACATATCCAGCATATAGCCGTTCGCTACATTCACCTCTGCATCTGTCATCTCCAGATCCACGCCGCCCAGCGCATCCACGATCTCAATCATGTTCTCAAAATCTACCGCCGCATATCTGGACACATCTACTTTATAAGTATCTGTAATCGTCTGGGTCAGCAGCGGACCGCCGCCCAGCGCATATGCCGCATTCAGCTTGTTGTACCCGTATCCGGGAATATCTACATACGTATCACGCATCAGAGAAACCACGCTGACACGCTTCGCATCAAAATTAATGGAAACCAGCATCATGCTGTCAGAGTTACCGTTCCATGACTTGTCACGGCGATCCACGCCTACCAGAAGAAGGTTGTAGACATTATCATTCTCCACGGTCTGTGTGTTATTGACCTGTTTCATCTGCTCGTGAATGGAATTAAGTTCGCTCTCATCCAGCACCTTGCCCTGCTTCTCATCACTGCTGACTGTCTCTTTTGCCTCTGCCGGCAATTCCTCTACTTTATCTACTGTCTTGACATCTTTATCTGCTACATAATTGGAAAGGCTGATCAAATTCTGTCCCACGTAATAAATTACGCCGCCGCCGATCACTACCACGCCCAGGATCACGCCCAGACTGATAGCCAGAACTTTTTTCCAGCTGGGGCCCTGTTTTTTTTCATTGCCGTGTCCGTTTCTGTTGTTCATCAGCGGGTTGTCATCATACCTTCTTGACATTCTGTCTCCTCCTGTTAATTCTTCTGCACTCCCCTGGTCCTCTTCCGTAAACCATCCCTGCTCCCTCTGCATCGGAGTCTCTTTGAAGAAGGCTTCTCATAAGCTGAAATATTTTCAAACACACTCCAGGATCTCCGGATTTCCGACCTTTCTGTTTTCAGTTAAAAATATGCTTCGGCCAGCGTAAAACCATTGTCCCTCGTACAATGTATGCCTGCCCAAGGCTTTTTGATATCAAAGGAAAACAAAATTTTCTCTGACACAAAAAAAGATTTCTGATTGCTCAGAAATCTTTAAGTGCGGAAGATGGGACTTGAACCCACACGATCTTAACGACCACAGGCACCTGAAGCCTGCGCGTCTGCCAATTCCGCCACTTCCGCGTGTTTGTTACTAGTAAACTTCGCAACTCACATCTAGCATATTACCAACTATCTTTCTAAAAGTCAAGTATTTTCTTTTATTTTTTCTATTATATTTTTTCAAATTACCTGTTGACAAAAACCAATACCTCTGGTATAGTATTGATTGTTCGCGGAAGTGTCGGAACTGGCAGACGAGCAAGACTAAGGATCTTGTGAGCATTGCGCTCGTGTGGGTTCAAG
>CAKRNX010000209.1 GCA_934371475.1 uncultured Lachnospiraceae bacterium | reverse complement strand
TAATTCATCGAACTTCATCATGTCGTGCCCATCCTTTCTTGCAACTGCCGCTAGCTTTTAATTAGTATACCACACTTCCTGCTATTTTACTATATTTATAAATAAAATTTGTATTCTTTTTTGACAGCCGCTCTTTATTCTGCCTGAAACTGCACCCTATAAAATAAAAATGATGATCTACACTCAAAAATATCGCTTCTATCGAGCTCAGTTGCATTTCTTCAGTTTGGCAAATGCCGCAAACATTTTTTTCACGCCGGCTTTTTCAAACTCTACTGTTACCTCGTAATCTCTTCCGCCCTCTACAATACTTTTCACAACGCCTTTTCCAAACTTGATATGGGACACCGTGTCTCCCACAACGTAGTCCAGCCTGTCAGCTTTTTTCACCTGAAACTGCTTGGGTTCAAACGCTCTGGCTCGAAATGCCTCTCTGGCCTGCTGATAGCATTTTTTCTGAGCGGAAATCTTCTCCTCCGACTGATCAAACATGGTATCCCGATTGATCTCATTCCCGGAATCCCGTTCATTTTCAGCATTCTCTCCACTCCTGTTGGCACCTGCCTGACGCCCCCCTTTTACTTCCAGCACATCCTCCGGAATCTCCTGCATGAAACGCGAAACTTTATTGTAATGAGTCTCTCCACGTACCATGCGCATCTGCGCACCTGTCATCGTCAGATCCTTCATCGCACGCGTAATTCCCACATAACAAAGGCGTCTCTCCTCCTCCAGATCATTCGGATCCTCTGAGGTAATGCACATATAACTTGGGAAAATACCATCTTCCATGCCCGCCATATAGACATGGGGAAACTCCAGCCCCTTTGCGCTGTGAAGCGTCATCAGCACTACCCGGCTGCCGTCACCCTCCAGACTGTCCACATCTGCCACAAGAGCCACTTCTTCAAGGAAACCGCTCAGTGTCGGTTCGTCTTCTTTCTGCTCATACGCCGCTACTTTATTGATCAGCTCGTTGATGTTTTCAATCCGCTCTTTTGCCTCTTCCGTTCCCTCTGCTTCCAATTCCCTGATATATCCGGTCTGCTCCAGCAGATCATTGACTAGCTCCATCACCGAATACACCTGTGCCTTGCTGCGCAGCGTCTGAATAAATGTGACAAACGGAACCGTCTTTGCCACTCCTCTTCCGATGCCGGGTACTTCCGCTGCATTTTTCAGCGCATCATAAAAGTTCATCTCCTGAAGAACCGCATATTCCTGCACTCTCGCAATTGTAGTCGCACCGATCCCCCTCTTGGGCACATTGATAATTCTGCGCACCGCAAGGTCATCCCTGGCATTATCAATCGTTTTCAAATAAGCCAGCACATCTTTGATCTCTTTTCTGGCATAGAAATTAATGCCACCGATCAGCTTGTACGGAATATTTGAAAGCAGAAATTTTTCTTCAAACAAACGCGACTGGGCGTTAGTCCGATACAGTACCGCACAGTCTCCATACTGACAGTCTCCCCTGTTTACTTTTTTGCTGATATCCAGCGCGACAAACTCCGCCTCTTCAAAAGCCGACTGAAATTTGCGGTACGCCACCTTCTCACCTTCCTCATTGGCCGTCCATAATGTCTTTACCTTTCTCCCCTGATTATTGGCAATCACACCGTTGGCCGCCTTCAGAATATTCTTTGTGGAACGGTAATTCTGTTCCAACTTGATGACTTTCGCATCCGGAAATATCTTCTCAAAATTAAGAATATTTCCTATATTGGCTCCCCGGAACTTATAAATAGACTGGTCATCATCTCCTACCACGCAGAGATTACGGTATCTGGCGGCCAGAAGGCTCACCAGCTGAAACTGCGCCGTATTAGTGTCCTGATATTCATCTACCATGATATAGCGGAACTTCTCCTGATACTGTTCCAGCACATCAGGACAGGCTCTGAACAGTTCTACTGTCTTACAGATCAGATCATCAAAATCCAGCGCATTATTCTGCTTCAACTGCCGCTGATACTCGCCATAAACCTGGGCTATCTTTATTTTATTAAAATCACCCTGTGTCTGCAGCACATATTCTTCCGGCCCGATCAGCTCGTCTTTGGCAGAAGAAATAGCTCCCAGTAATGCTCTCTCTTTGTATACCTTGGTATCAATCTTCAGCTGCTTGCAAACATCTTTCATCAGCGTCTTCTGATCATCTGCATCATAGATGGTAAAATTTCCTGCATATCCCAGCCGCTCGATGTAACGTCTGAGAATACGCACACAGGTGCTGTGAAAGGTGGCAACCCACACGCTCTCCGCGCCAAATCCCACCATACGGTCCACACGCTCCCGCATCTCGCCGGCAGCTTTGTTGGTAAACGTAATTGCCATAATATTCCACGGATTGATACCCTTCTCTTCAATCAGCCAGGCAATCCGGTTCGTCAGCACCCTGGTTTTTCCCGAACCTGCCCCTGCAAGAATCAGAAGCGGCCCGTTGAAATGGCAGACCGCTTCCTGCTGTTCTTTATTTAAACCTTCCAGTGTTCCCATTCTGTTATCCTTTCATCCCTCAGACAGAAATTCTCATTTTCCCGTTTTTTGCCCATATATCATGCATGACGCGCACTTCGCGGCAAGAATGTCAGGGCATTCTTGAGTATCTCATCTATTCAGCAAACTCAGCTACTACCGTATAACCGCTCTCATCCGTGTGAACCTCGGTCACCTGTCCGTCAAATACCTTCAAGCGCTCTCTGTTCTTGAAATTAGCGGACATTGCTACTGCAGGTTCAATTGTATAATACCAGCTCGTAGGCAGCACGCCTTCTGTCACATGGATCTTATCTCCCGGCTTTACCAGCCCTTCACGTTCCATCTTAAATTCTATACGGCGCATGAAACTCATCTCCTTCATCCCGTGGGATTTCATTCGCATTCGCTTTCTTATCTTACTCTATCCATCCAAATTAGTCAATCACAGCAAAAAGCACTTGCTATCTAGTTTTCAAAACTATATAATAGATATCAGAGGTGACATAACATGACAGTTGATAAAAATGAGCTGCTCAACAGCATTATGGAAAGTTTTTCCCATCTGGACTACATCAAAGCAGATGATATTCCCAATATTGATCTTTATATGGATCAGGTAACGACTTTTATGAACGAACATCTGAAAGGATCCAAGCGATACGAAGAAGACAAAGTGCTGACCAAAACCATGATCAACAATTATGCCAAAAACCGTCTGCTTCCGCCGCCGATAAAGAAAAAATATTCCAAAGAGCATCTTCTGCTGATGATTTTCATTTATTATCTGAAGGATTTTCTTTCCTTCCACGATATTCAGTCCATACTCTCTCCTCTGACCGAACATTTTTTCCAGTCAGATTCCTCTTTTAATATGGAGTGGATTTATCGTGAAGTTTACAGGATCGGAAGAGATGAACTGACTGTACTAAAGGAAGACGTACAGCGAATGTATGCAACTTCAGCGGATGCATTCGCGGACGGTGATGACCAGGATCACGATTTTCTGCAGACTTTTGCCCTGATC
>CAKRNX010000208.1 GCA_934371475.1 uncultured Lachnospiraceae bacterium | reverse complement strand
ATCTCCCTGGCAGGGGTATCACCCTCCTTCCAGAGAACATCCATCACCTTCAGCTCCGAATCAAACAGTTTGATATCCATCTGGTCCTCCTTTTATAAGACTACAGTAGTTTTACATGTTCATAATACCTCAGTCTTATTATTTTGTCAATACTACTACGGTCTTATTTTGTCCAGTGAAAAATTATTTTATCCCGTTTGATTTTAAAAAATATGATATACTGAATTTAAGAACATTTCGGCAGTCTACGTTCCTTTTCGATCAGCACAAAACCATTGTCCCGGGATAATGTGCATTCTACCGAAAACTTGTATCATGAGGAAACAGAATTTTCTCATGATTAGACTAACTTGAGCAGACAGGAGGGCATCTTATGACAAGACAGGAAGTTTTAATATCTTTTGCACAGGGTACAAAAAAAATATTTAAAAACAATCTATCTCGGCTTATCGTCTATGGTTCTTATGCCCGTGGTGATTATAAAGATAATTCAGATATTGATATTATGATATTAACACCTCTTTCAAAAAAAGAAATCGAACAAATTGAGAATCACATTTTTGATCTCGCTTTTGATTTGGAAATAGAATCTGGCATTGTGATTAACCCAGTTATCGAAAATGAAACACATTACAAATACTGGCTGGGAGCTCTGCCGTTCTATGATAATATAGAAAAGGAGGGGATCGTAATTGGATGAAAGGCCAAAAAACATTAAGCAACTATCGGATTACGGAAAGCTTGTGCCATAGGAAATTCTCGTAATTTCCTATGGCACAAAAAAAGCACCTCCTACGAGGTGCCTCATCTAGCAGGGCTACCAGGATTCGAACCTGGAAAATGACGGAGTCAGAGTCCGTTGCCTTACCGTTTGGCGATAGCCCTTTATCTGTTTGCCGTATCTCTCAACGACAAGTGTTATTATAGCGGATGTTTCTCAAAAATGCAAGTCCCTTTTTTTATTTTTTTAATTTCCATCAATTTTATATTTTTTTATGAATTATTTGAAAATTCAATTAAATTAAGTAAGTCCCCTGCTTCCATTGTGAAGGACAGTAAGCAGCGGGGGACTTGCCTATATCAGGGGCAGTTATTTTTTATGAGTAATCGTGAAGTGCATTGTGAATATCCGCCTGACTGAAGTAATTTATCTGAAGCAAAATTGCTTTTACTCTTTGCTTTTTTCATTTTTCTGCTATACTAGATAAAAAACACTGACAGCTGATACAAAATATCAGCTGCCTCACACTGAGTGAAGCAAAGGAGACTGTTATGAGCACAATGAATTTAACTCTTATGACAGATTTATATGAACTTACCATGATGCAGGGGTATTTTAAAACCCATGCTACCGAGAATGTCGTTTTTGATGTATTTTACCGTCAGAATCCCAACGACGGCGGATATGCGATTGTCGCCGGTCTGGATCAGGTAATTGACTATATTAAAAACCTCCGTTTTTCTGATGAAGACATTACATATCTGCGAAGCCTTCACCTTTTTGACGAGGATTTCCTGACATATCTGGAGACTTTCCGCTTTACCGGAAATATCTACGCGATCCCCGAGGGTACCGTCGTATTCCCCAGAGAACCGCTCCTGAAGGTTGTCGCTCCTATCATGGAAGCACAGCTGGTTGAGACTACGATCCTGAACATCATCAACCATCAGAGCCTGATCGCCACAAAGGCGGCACGCGTTGTCTATGCTGCCAAGGGCGACGGCATTATGGAATTCGGTCTGCGCAGAGCCCAGGGTCCTGATGCCGGCATCTACGGCGCACGTGCCGCTGTCATCGGCGGATGTGTCGGCACTTCCAACGTACTGACCGGCCAGCTGTTTGACGTGCCTGTCATGGGTACCCACGCGCACAGCTGGATCATGAGCTTCCCTGACGAATACACTGCCTTCAAAACATATGCCAAGCTCTATCCCAACGCCTGTACGCTGCTGGTTGACACCTATGACACGCTGCGCTCCGGCGTACCCAATGCGATCCGTGTATTTAATGAGATGAAAGAAGCCGGCATTCCGCTGAAGAACTACGGCATCCGTCTGGACAGCGGCGACCTGGCCTACATGTCCAAACAGGCGCGCAAATTGCTGGATGCCGCCGGATTTACCGATGCTGTCATTGCAGCCTCCAGCGATCTGGATGAGCACCTGATCTACAGTCTGAAAAACCAGGGTGCGGCCATCACTTCCTGGGGTGTGGGCACCAACCTGATTACCTCCAAAGACTGCCCTGCTTTCGGCGGAGTATACAAGCTGGCTGCCATTCAGAATGAAAAGGGCGAGTTTATCCCCAAAATCAAACTTTCTGAGAACACAGAAAAAATCACCAACCCGGGGAACAAGACCATTTACCGTATCTACGACAAACAGTACCACAAGATCCGTGCCGATCTGATCTGTCTGGCTGATGAAACATTTGATCCGGAACAGGATATGATTATCTTTGATCCGCTGGAGACCTGGAAAAAGACGAAGATCAAGGCCGGTACCTACGAACTGCGCGAGCTGCTGGTTCCTGTATTTAAAAACGGGGAATGCGTCTATACCTCTCCTTCTGTGATGGAGATCCGCGACTACTGCACCAGAGAGAAGGATACGATCTGGGACGAGACCAAACGTTTCTACAATCCGCATCAGGTTTACGTGGATCTGTCTGACAAACTTTACCGAATCAAGGCTGATCTGCTGGAACAGATGAGTATGGACGCACTGAAATAGGAGACTGTCGCTGTTATGCTGTCATTTATCTTTGATATTGACGATACCATGTATCACCGCCTGACACCTTTCCGTCTGGCCTGTGAAAAACAATTTGGCATTCCTGCGGATGAAACAGGCATGGAAGATCTGTTCCATGCCTTTATCCGGCACGGCAATGAAGTGTTTGAAGACTCCATGAACGGAAGCATTACCATGGAGGAAATGTACATTTACCGCACCACCAAAACGATGGAAGAGCGCGGCATTTTTCTCACGCCAGAAGAAGCGCTTGCCTGGCAGACCGCCTACCAGTGGCAGCAGGATCACATTCTGCTGGATCCTTCTCTGCGGGAAATGCTTGATCTGTGCAGCAAAAAAGGAGCCTTCCTTGGTATCATCACCAACGGCCCCTCTGCACATCAGAGAAAAAAATACCGTGCCCTGGGTCTTACCGACTGGATCAGTGAAGATCATGTGATTACTTCCGGCGAAGTCGGCATTAACAAACCCGATCCGGAAATTTTCCACATTGCCGCCCGCAGATGGGGTCTTTCTCCACAGGAAACCTGGTATGTCGGTGACTCCTATGAGCACGATATCATCAGCGCAGCCCAGGCCGGATGGCACACCATCTGGCTGGACCGCAAATATCAGAATGAGTCCGGGCCGTCTGATGCCGCAGACTATATCGCTCACTCAGAAAAAGAACTGCTGGGGATACTGTCCGGCATCCTTTAACTGCTGGATCGCATCCATTACCATCGGCTTATCCTCTTTATAGGTAACGCCGTACCACTTGTCCAGTGATTTCAGCA
>CAKRNX010000207.1 GCA_934371475.1 uncultured Lachnospiraceae bacterium | reverse complement strand
CCGCAGACAGATGTGGCCATTGAGCTTGGCGGCGAGGATGCCAAAATCATTTACTTTGAGGGTGGCAGTGTCGAACAGCGTATGAACGGTATCTGTGCAGGCGGTACCGGTTCTTTTATTGACCAGATGGCTTCCCTGCTCCAGACAGATGCCCCGGGACTGAATGATTACGCCAAGCATTATCAGTCACTCTATACGATCGCAGCCAGATGCGGTGTATTTGCCAAATCAGACATTCAGCCTCTGATCAACGAGGGGGCTACAAAAGAAGACCTGTCCGCGTCTATTTTCCAGGCTGTCGTCAACCAGACCATTAGCGGTCTGGCCTGCGGCAAACCGATCCGTGGCCACGTCGCTTTCCTTGGCGGACCGCTTCATTTCCTTTCCGAATTAAGAGAAGCATTTATCCGCACCCTGAAACTTGATGAGGAACATGCAATCATTCCGGATAATTCCCATCTGTTTGCAGCTATCGGTTCCGCGCTGAATGCCAAACCGGAAGTACATACTTCCCTCAGTGCGCTGAGAGACAAACTTTCCGGCAATATCAAGCTGGAATTTGAGGTAGCCCGTATGGAACCTCTCTTCGCCTGTCAGGAAGATTACGATGATTTTATCGCCAGACAGAACAGCTACAATGTAGTAACAGATGACCTGAGTACCTACGAAGGCAACTGCTATCTCGGCATTGACGCCGGTTCCACAACTACCAAAGCGGCTCTTGTAGGCGAAGATGGTGCACTGCTCTACTCGTTCTACAGCAATAACAACGGAAGTCCGCTCAAGACTACAATCCGCGCTATGAAGGAGATTTACTCCCTGATGCCGGATACCGCCCGCATTGTCTATTCCTGCTCCACAGGATACGGCGAGGCACTGATCAAAGCTGCCCTGATGCTGGACGAGGGCGAGGTGGAGACCGTATCCCACTATTACGCCGCCGCTTTCTTTGATCCGGAAGTTGACTGTATTCTGGACATCGGCGGTCAGGATATGAAATGCATCAAAATCAAAAATGAGACCGTAGACAGCGTGCAGCTGAATGAAGCATGTTCTTCCGGCTGCGGTTCCTTTATTGAGACTTTCGCAAAATCTCTGAACTATACTGTGCAGGACTTTGCGAAAGCTGCGCTGTTTGCCGAACATCCGATTGATCTGGGAACACGTTGTACGGTATTTATGAATTCCAAAGTAAAGCAGGCTCAGAAGGAGGGCGCTTCCGTCGCCGATATCTCTGCCGGCCTTGCATACTCGGTCATCAAGAACGCATTATATAAGGTAATTAAAGTTTCAGATGCCTCTGAACTCGGCAAACACATCGTAGTCCAGGGCGGCACTTTCTACAATGACGCTGTACTGCGAAGCTTTGAGCGCATCGCAGACTGCGAGGCTATCCGCCCCGATATCGCCGGTATCATGGGAGCTTTCGGTGCGGCGCTGATTGCCAGAGAGCGCTACAAACCCGAAAAAGAGACAACAATGCTCTCCATTGACCAGATCAGCGCACTGCAGTTTACCACTCACATGGCCAAATGCAAGGGCTGTACGAACCAGTGCCGTCTGACGATTAACCGCTTCTCCGGCGGCCGTCAGTTCATCAGCGGAAACCGCTGCGAGAGAGGTATCGGAAAAGAAAAAAACAAAGATCACATTCCCAATCTTTTTGATTTCAAAAACAAACTGCTCTTTTCCTACACTCCGCTGGAGGAAGATGAGGCAATCAGGGGAACTGTGGGTATTCCGAGAGTGCTGAATATGTACGAGAATTATCCCTTCTGGTTCCGGTTCTTTACCGATCTGAAGTATAGGGTAGTACTCTCCCCCGCATCCTCACATAAAATTTATGAGCTTGGCATCGAATCGATTCCCAGCGAGTCTGAGTGCTATCCTGCCAAACTGGCTCACGGACATGTGGAATGGCTAATCCGCCAGGGGATTAAATATATTTTCTATCCCTGTATTCCGTATGAAAGAAAGGAATTTCCAGAAGCTCCCAACCATTACAACTGTCCGATTGTGACTTCCTACGCAGAAAATATCAAAAATAACATGGAGGATCTTCGCACAGAACATGTGAAATTTGAAAATCCGTTCATCGCATTTACCAGCCTGGATACTGTGACAAAACAGCTTGTAAAATCCTTCCCCGACCTGCCCAAAGCCGAAGTAGTCCATGCGGCCAGAGCCGGATGGGAAGAGCTGCAGCACACGCGTGAAGCAATGTATCAGAAGGGCCAGGAGACGTTGAAATACCTGGAGAAAACCGGTCGAAGAGGCATCGTGCTGGCAGGGCGTCCCTACCATATCGACTCCGAGATCAACCACGGTATCCCGGAGCTGATTAACTCCTACGGTATTGCTGTTCTGACTGAGGATTCAGTCTCCAACCTCAATCCGGTTGACCGTCCTCTGATTGTGCTGGATCAGTGGATGTATCACAGCCGCCTCTATGCAGCAGCCAACTTTGTCAAGACCAGAGACAACCTGGATCTGATCCAGCTGAACTCTTTCGGATGTGGTCTGGATGCTGTCACCACAGACTGTGTGAATGATATTCTCTCGAATTCCGGTAAAATCTATACCTGCCTGAAGATCGATGAAGTCAACAACCTGGGAGCGGCAAGGATCCGTATCCGTTCGCTGATTGCAGCGATCCGTGTCCGTCAGGAACGACAGGCCAAACGAACCATTCAGCCCTCCAATATCAGTCCGGTTGTATTTACCGAAGAGATGCGCAAAACATATACCATCCTCTGCCCGCAGATGTCTCCGATCCACTTTTCCGTGCTGGAACCTGCCTTCCGCGCCTGCGGTTATCAGCTCGTCGTTGTCAATGCCGATGAACGCAGGGCTGTAGATATGGGGCTGAAATTTGTCAACAACGACGCCTGCTATCCGTCTCTGATTGTCGTTGGTCAGATGATGGACGCGCTGCTGTCCGGCAAATATGACTTAAACCGCACCGCTATTATTATGACACAGACCGGCGGCGGCTGCCGTGCCTCCAACTATGTGGGATTTTTCCGCCGGGCGCTGCACAAGGCCAATATGGAACAGATCCCTGTGATCTCACTGAATGTCAGCGGACTGGAATCCAATCCGGGCTTCAAGATCTCTGTCAGTCTGTTAAAACGCGCACTTTTCGGACTGGAATTTGGCGATCTCTTCATGCGATGCCTCTACCGGATGCGCCCCTATGAGCAGGTACCGGGATCCGCAGACGCTCTGCACCGAAAGCTGGAGAAAGAATGTCAGGATTTCATCTCCGGCTCTAAAGTCACAATCTCAGGATATAAACAGCTGTGCCGGAAGATCGTCCAGGAATTTGACCATCTGCCGATCACCGACGAAAAGAAACCAAGAGTCGGTGTGGTTGGCGAGATCCTCGTAAAATTTCTCCCGGCCGCCAACAATCATCTGGTGGAACTGCTTGAGGCCGAGGGGGCTGAGGCTGTGGTACCGGATCTGATGGACTTCCTGCTCTACTGCTTCTATAACCAGAATTTCAAGGCAGAAAATCTGGGAACGAAAAGGAGCACAGCAGTGCTCTCCAATATGACCAACGGTTTTCTGGAACTGCTGC
>CAKRNX010000206.1 GCA_934371475.1 uncultured Lachnospiraceae bacterium | reverse complement strand
AAGACATGGCTGGCTGACCTGGAAGCCAAAGAGCGGGAAAAGACCGGCATCAAAAATATGAAAATCAAATACAATAAAGTATTTGGCTATTATCTGGAAGTGACCAATTCCTATAAGGATATGGTGCCGGATTACTATACAAGAAAGCAGACTCTGACGAATGCAGAGCGCTATATCACACCGGAGCTAAAAGAATTGGAGGATATTATTCTGGGGGCGGAGGATAAGCTGAACGCCCTGGAATACAATCTCTTCTGTGAGATCAGAGATCATATCGGCGACAATATAGTACGGATCCAGAAGACTGCCGGAGCGCTGGCAGGGATTGATGTGTTTGCTTCGCTCGCATATGTGGCGGAACATAATAACTATGTGCGGCCGGTGATTAATTCACGCGACACCATTGATATCCGGAACGGAAGACATCCGGTGGTGGAAAAAATGATCAGCAACGATATGTTTATCGCCAATGATACCTGTCTGGATAATCATAAAAACAGGATTTCCATCATCACCGGCCCGAATATGGCCGGTAAATCTACCTATATGCGTCAGACTGCGCTGATTGTACTCATGGCACAGATCGGCAGTTTTGTGCCGGCAGACAGTGCCAAGATCGGTCTCGTGGACAGGATCTTTACGAGAGTCGGGGCTTCCGATGATCTGGCCAGCGGGCAGAGTACGTTTATGGTGGAGATGACAGAGGTAGCCAATATTTTGCGCAATGCCACAAAGGACAGTCTCCTGATCTTGGATGAGATCGGCAGAGGAACCAGTACATTTGACGGATTGAGTATTGCCTGGGCTGTGGTGGAGCATATCAGCAATGTCAGGCTTCTTGGTGCCAAGACTCTGTTTGCCACCCATTATCATGAGCTGACAGAGCTGGAAGGAAAACTTCCGGGCGTGAATAATTACTGCATCGCAGTAAAGGAAAAAGGCGATGATATCGTATTCCTGCGAAAAATCGTCAGAGGCGGCGCAGATAAAAGTTACGGTATCCAGGTGGCAAAGCTGGCCGGGGTGCCGGACAGCGTGATTGCCAGAGCAAAAGAGCTTGTAGAAGAGCTGACGGATGCGGACATCACGGAAAAAGTGCAGGAGATTTCAGCTGAAAGCGGCAGAAAGCCCAAAACAAAAAAATATGATCAGGTAGATATGGATCAGATGTCCCTGCTGGATACAGTCAAAGACGAGGATGTGCTGAAAGAACTGATGGAAATTGATGTGAGCCATTTGACTCCCATTGATGCGCTGAATACCATTTACAGATTGCAGAACAAGCTGAAGAACCGGTGGTAAACAGAAAGAGGCGGTGAGAAGAATTATGACACAGATACGTGTGCTGGAGCAGGATACGATAGACAAGATCGCAGCCGGAGAGGTGATCGAGAGACCGTCTTCGATTGTTAAAGAGTTGACGGAAAATGCGATTGATGCCGGAGCAAATGCCATTACAGTGGAGATCCGCGAAGGCGGAATTTCTTTTATCCGGATCACGGACAATGGCGAGGGTATCGATAAAAGCCAGGTATCATCCGCTTTTCTGCGCCATGCTACCAGCAAAATCAGGTGTGTGGAGGATCTGCAGCATATTGGGTCGCTGGGATTTCGGGGTGAAGCGTTATCCAGTATTGCGGCGGTCAGTCAGGTGGAGCTGATTACGAAGACGGCGGGGAACCTGACCGGGATTCGGTATCTGATCGAGGGCGGCAGGGAAAAAGGACTGGAAGAAATTGGAGCGCCGGAAGGAAGCACATTTCTGATCCGGAATGTATTTTACAACACGCCAGCCAGAAAAAAATTTCTGAAATCAGCCGCTACAGAGGCTGGATATATCAGTGATTTGCTGGAGCATCTGGCGCTGTCTCATCCCGAGATTTCATTTAAATTTATCAATAACGGACAGACCAGGCTGCACACGTCCGGCAACCGCAATCTTCGGGATATTATTTATGGCATCTACGGACGTGATATTGCAGCAAACCTGATCGAAATTAATGCCGACAGGGATGGAATGCATCTGTCCGGGTTTATCGGAAAACCGCTGATTTCCAGAGGCAACCGCAATTATGAGAATTATTTTGTAAATGGGCGTTATGTGAAAAGCTCTGTTATTTCCAGGGCGATTGAGGAAGGATACAAGTCGTTCATGATGCAGCACCGGTATCCATTTACCGTCCTGCGTTTTGAGATAGATGGTTCTATGATGGATATTAATGTACATCCTACCAAGATGGAGCTGCGTTTTGCCGACGGTTCGGCGGTATATCAGTTTGTCTGTGATGTAGTAAAGTACGCCCTGAGCCATCGGGAACTGATCCCCAGGATGACACTGGGAAAAGAAGAGACGGAAAAAAAACAGGGGGCAGATAGAAAAATATCTTATCCCGAGCCTTTTGAATGTGCCAGGATCAGCCACATGGCGGAGACAAAGAACAGTTACGGCACAGTGCCGGTGCTGAAACCACATGTGTCGGAAGAAGTCATGCAGAAGACGGTGCAGGAGTCTCTGCAGTGCCTGCGAGATCATCCGACGGCCGGAGTATCCAAAACCGCACAGCCTGTGCCTGCGGAAAGCAGGAAGCTCCCGGACGGAGCATCAAAGCAGAGCGAAGAGGGACGGAGAAACGAAAGGCCGCTGTCTGCGGATGGACAGGAGAACAACAGACCTGCCTGTCAGGGGAAAGAAAATCCTGCGGGCGATGGCTTAGGAGAGGTAGAAGCGGCAGGAGACCGGGAGCCCCGGATCAGCGGCAGAAAGGCAGAAGAGTATCAGAAGGAGATACCGGCAGACGGCGAGAGACTTTCGCAGAAACAGGAAGCCACGGGGAAAGTTCAGGATGGAAAGCCGCAGCAGATGGAACTGTTTGATGAAAAACTGCTGTCCAGAGAGAGTGTGCCGGAACACCGGCTGATCGGACAGATTTTTGATACGTACTGGATTGTACAGTTCCGGGACAGCCTTTATATCATTGACCAGCATGCTGCACATGAAAAAGTAATGTATGAACGGTTGACCAGGAGCCTGAAGACGAAGGAATTTACGACACAGCGCATGAGCCCGCCGGTGATTCTGACGCTTTCAATGCAGGAAGAAAATCTCCTGAAAAAGTATGAGAACTATTTCAGCGAGATCGGATTTGAGATCGAGCCGTTCGGTGGCCGGGAATATGCGATTTGTGGCGTCCCGGGGAATTTTTTCGGACTGGCGGACCGGGAGCTGTTTGTGGAAATGCTGGACAGTCTTTCTGAGAGCACCGGACAGCCGTCAATAGATCTTCTGAATGAAAAATTGGCTACAATGGCGTGCAAAAGCGCGGTAAAGGGAAATAACAGGCTGTCCGTATCCGAGGCCAACGCTTTGATACAGGAACTGTTAGGTCTGGAAAATCCTTATAACTGTCCTCATGGACGCCCCACAATTATCTCCATGTCAAAATATGAGCTGGAAAAAAAGTTTAAGAGGATTGTATAAATGAAACCTTTGGTGATTTTAACAGGGCCGACAGCGGTCGGAAAGACGGAACTGTCTATTGGGCTGGCAAAACGGATCAACGGGGAGATTATCTCTGCTGATTCCATGCAGGTATACCG
>CAKRNX010000205.1 GCA_934371475.1 uncultured Lachnospiraceae bacterium | reverse complement strand
TCCTATGCCACAAGACAGCCTGTCATGGACAGCATCCTGGCAAGATTCCCCAACACGTTTCTGCTGGCAGTTTTCTCGATGTGCCTTTCCTCTGTTCTCGGAATGTCCATGGGAATTCTGTCTGCTGTCAAACAGTATTCGAAACTGGATCATGTCGTAGTAGTGGTAGCGCTGATCTTTGCATCCATGCCAAGTTTCTGGCTCGGACTGATGCTGATGATCGTGTTCTCATTAAAACTTGGCTGGCTGCCTTCCTTCGGGGCCGCAGGACTGAAGTATTTCATTCTGCCTACTCTGACAGTAGCTCTGCCGTCTGCTGCAGGCACACTTCGCCTGACCCGATCTACGATGCTGGAAACTGTCCGACAGGAATATATCCGTACCGCCAAAGCAAAGGGAGCCTCCAATAAAAGAGTGATCTGGAAACATGCGCTGCGCAATGCGCTTCTTCCGGTTGTCACTTCCCTGGGCGGCGGTTTCGGTGCATCTCTGGGCGGCGCGATCATCGCAGAGACTGTATTTGCCATGCCCGGCATGGGAACCCTCATGACCACAGCCATCCGTCAGAAGGATGTGCCGATGGTTATGGGTGCCACCCTTTTCCTGGCTGTTCTGTTCAGCCTGATTATTCTGCTGGTAGATATTCTATATGCGTTTATCGATCCGCGTATCAAAGCAAAATATCAGAATGGAGGTAAGAGCCGTGAGTAATACCGTACAAAAAAGCAGAAAACATGCGCAGTTGGCCGAGTTCTGGCGGCGTTACCGCAAAAACAAGACCGCAGTTCTGGGACTTGTCATTCTGATCGTCATTATCGGAACTGCTATTTTCGCTGACGTGATTGTTCCATACTCCAAATGTATCGAGCAGGTAGGAACAGACCGTCTGCAGGGACCAAGCATGACCCATATCTTCGGAACAGATGAATACGGCCGTGACCTGTTTGCCCGTATCGTCCACGGTTCCCGTTACTCCCTGCTGATCGGCCTGGCAACCAGCCTGATGGCTCTGGTGATCGGCGCTATTCTGGGCGCCAGCGCCGGATATTTTGGCGGATGGGTAGACAACATTATCAGCCGTATCATGGACGTATTTATGTGCGTGCCGCCCATTCTGCTTTCGCTGGCTGTCGTAGCCGCCCTGGGCACGAATCTCAGGAATCTGATTATCGCTATTACAATATCATGTATTCCCGGAAATGTCCGTCTGATACGATCGGTAGTGCTCACTACGGCAGAGCAGGACTATGTCGAGGCCGCCAAATCATATGGGGCTTCAAACGCCCGGATTATTTTCCGGTACGTGCTGCCAAACGCCATGGGTCCCATTATCGTAAATACCACCATGAGCATTTCAGATATGATGCTGTCCGCAGCCGGCCTGAGCTTTATCGGAATGGGCATTCAGCCTCCTTCACCGGAGTGGGGCGCATTGCTTTCCAACGCGCAGACCTATCTGTTTTCTGCTCCCTATATGCTTCTGTTCCCGGGTCTTTGCATCCTGTTCTCCTCACTTGCCTTTAACCTGGTAGGAGACGGACTGACCGACGCATTGGATCCGAAGCTGAAAGACTGATCAGGAGGTGTCAAAGACAATGGAAAAACAGCAGACGAATGAAACAAAAGAGATCAATGAAAATGGCGTGGCCATCGGGAAGGAACTGCTTTCCATTCAAGATCTGTCCATTATTTACAAAACAGACCTGGAGACTGTCTATGCAGTCAACGGCATTAGTTTTTCCCTGAGAGAGGGAGAGACGATGGGCCTGGTTGGAGAGACCGGAGCCGGCAAGACAACGACAGCTCTGGGGATCATGGGACTGCTTCCGAACCGGACAGCTCATATCACCGGGGGAAGTATCCGGTTCGAAGGGCAGGAGATCAGCAAACTGAGTGATCATGAAATGCAGAAGATCCGCGGGCAAAAGATTTCTATGATTTTTCAGGATCCCATGACTGCCCTCAATCCAGTGCTGACCGTAGGCGAACAGATCGGAGAGGCACTGTACCTGCATAATCAGGATGAACTCTCCCAGAAAGAGATCGAAAAAAAAGTAGAAGAAACGCTGGAACTGGTAGGTATTCCCCGGGCAAGAAAAAATGAATATCCGTATCAGTTTTCCGGCGGCATGAGACAGCGTGTCGTGATTGCCATCGCGCTTGTCTGTAACCCGGGCCTGCTGATTGCCGATGAGCCGACCACCGCCCTTGATGTTACAATTCAGGCCCAGATCCTTTCCATGATCTGCAATCTTCAGAGAAAATACGGAACATCTGTGATCATGATTACTCACGATCTTGGTGTTGTTGCCGAGACCTGCGATAAAGTGGGTATCATGTATGCCGGTGAGATTGTGGAGTACGGAACGCTGGCCGATATTTTTACAGGTGAAAAACACCATCCCTATACGGTAGGCCTGTTCGGATCTATCCCCAGCCTGACGGAAGACTCTTCCCGTCTGCATCCGATTGAAGGGCTGATGCCGGATCCAACCGATCTGCCAAAGGGCTGCAAGTTTGCTCCCCGGTGCGGCAAATGCCAGGAGATCTGCAAAAATAGACAGCCGTCTGTTTATGAAGAAAACGGCCATCAGATCCGATGTCATCTGTTCGCCGCAGACAAGGAGGCGCAAATATGAGTGAAATCCTGTTGAATGTAAAACATCTGAAAAAATATTTTAAGACATCCGCCGGCATGCTTCACGCCGTGGACGATGTAAGTTTCACCATTCCAAAAGGAAAGACTATGGGCGTAGTAGGAGAATCCGGATGCGGCAAATCCACGCTGGGCCGTACTCTGCTTCAGCTGTATGAGCCCACTGGCGGTGAGATTTTATTTTATGAAAAAAATATTGCAAATCTCTCGAAAAATGAACTAAAAACAACCAGACCCAAAATGCAGATGATTTTCCAGGATCCCTATTCCAGCCTGAACGGGCGTATGACCGTCCATCAGCTGATTGCAGAACCGCTGATTGTCAACCATATCTGCAAAAACAAAAAAGAAATTGACGCAAAGGTCGCACAGATGATGGATATCGTGGGACTGACTTCCCGTCTGTCCATGGCATATCCTCATGAGCTGGACGGCGGCCGAAGACAGCGTATCGGTGTGGCCAGGGCGCTGATTTTGGAGCCGGAGTTTGTTGTCTGCGATGAGCCGGTATCTGCCTTGGATGTATCAATTCAGGCGCAGATCCTCAATCTGCTGATGGATCTGCAGGATCAGATGGGACTGACTTATATGTTTATCACTCACGATCTGTCTGTGGTAAAACATATTTCCGATGAGATTATGGTGATGTACCTTGGACGCTGTGTAGAGCAAGCTCCTGCAAACGAAATCTTCAATAATCCGCTGCATCCGTATACAAAGGCACTGCTGGCCGCCATCCCGATCCCCAGCATTGAGTCCTGTCACAAAAAACGAGAATTGTTGCAGGGCGAGGTAACCAGCCCGGTTAATCCCAAACCCGGATGCCGTTTTGCAGCCAGATGTCCGTTCGCCAAAGAAGGCTGCCACGCGGGAAGTATGGAACTGCGCGAGGCCTCACCCGGCCATTTTGTCGCTTGCCCCTATGTATAAACAATTGATTTTATTCATTTCAGAAAGGATATATAGTTATGGAACATACA
>CAKRNX010000204.1 GCA_934371475.1 uncultured Lachnospiraceae bacterium | reverse complement strand
GTCGTGATCTGTCCGGCTGATGATGTGGAGGCAAGAGCGGCAGTCCGTGCAGCGTATGAGTATAATGGTCCGGTATATCTGCGTCTGGGACGTCTGGCTGTTCCGGTAATCAATGATCGTCCGGATTACAAATTTGAGATGGGCAAGGGAATTGTGCTGAGGGAAGGAACAGATCTGACAATTGCTGCTACCGGACTCTGTGTAGCAGGCGCTCTGGAAGCGGCAGAAAAATTGGCAGCAGAAGGTGTTTCCGCAGAAGTCATCAACATCCATACAATCAAACCGCTGGATGAGGAGCTGATTGTAAAGTCAGCGAAAAAAACAGGACGCGTTGTGACCGCAGAGGAACATTCTATTCTCGGAGGTCTTGGCGGAGCCGTATGTGAGGTGCTTGCAGAAAAAGCTCCGACACCGGTACTGCGCATCGGCGTGAAAGATGTGTTTGGAGAATCGGGACCTGCCACAGAACTGCTGGCGAAGTATCAGCTGGACGGCGCAGGGATCTATGAACAGATCAAGGCGTGGATATAAATGGGTTTGAACCATTATTTCCGCGAATGATGGCCGAGAGGCTATGCCTGTAGGATAGTTGGCAACTGTTATGTACCCATGTGACGGAGAATAAATTAGTATCAGCGGTGGGAGGCAATTCCCATTTGATATAGCCTCCGACAGTATTGCAGAGATGTGCAGAAGAAATATGTCATGCAGATGCATGATGCGTACCTTGCAGCGAGAATGCCAGGGCATTCTTGAACATATGTGACTGTTTGACTGGTGCTTGCAGAAAGCAAACATCAGATGTGTTTTGAATTACAGTAATGTAAAAAGCACCCGAAATAATTTCGTGAATAACAGTTTTCTCTTTACCGGATATTCAGCAGAGAGAAAAACTGTCACAGGAAAATATTTCCGGGTGCTTTTTTTATTTTTTAAAGGTAACAATCGTAACGCCGGCGTCTCCTTCGCCAAATTCACCGAGACGGTAACTTTCCACATGTTTCTGGCGGCGCAGATAGTTGTGGACAGCCTTTCTGAGAGCGCCGGTTCCTTTTCCATGTACGACGCGGACGCTGGGCAGGTGTGCCAGGTAGGCGTCGTCCAGGTATTTGTCCAGCTCTGACAGCGCTTCATCTACGGTTTTGCCCAGCAGATTGATTTCTGTGCTGACGGAAGCAGATTTGGACATTTTGATCTTTCCGGAACCGGTCCTTTTAAAGGACGGAGCGGTAATGACTTCTTCATCGATCCGTTCCAGATCTTTGACATTGACCTGAGAGCGGAGAATACCCATCTGGACAAACAGATTGCCGCGGGCGTCAGGAAGTGTGCTGACGGTTCCTTTCAGATTGAGACTCAGTACATGGACACTGTCCCCGATGCGCAGTTCCTGCGGTTTCACTTCTTTCTGCGGTTTTTTCTGCTTTTTCTGGGACATGTTTTTTTCCAGATCAGACATTTTGCCGCGCAGCTTTGTGCGTTCCTGCTCCATCTCCCTGGAGTTGTTTCCGGCAGATCCCAGTTTATTATATTTTCGGATCGTCTCATCCGCGTACTCTTTGGCCTCCCGCAGAATCGTATGGGCTTCCTCGCGTGCCTGTGCAAGGATCTTTTCCCGGCTGTTTTCCAGGCGGGATTCTTTCTGTTCCAGGCTGGCTTTGAGCTGTTCAATCTCTTCGCGGTAACGGCGGATTTCTTCCTGCTCACGCTCTACCTGTGCGCGGCTGTTTTCGAGATCTGCAATCACATCTTCAAAATTTTCCTCTTCCTGGCTGATATGGCCCTTTGCTTCCTCAATGATGTAGTCGGGCAGCCCCAGCTTGGAAGAGATTGCAAACGCATTACTCTTTCCGGGAACACCGATCAGCAGACGGTAGGTGGGACGCAGCGTTTCCACATCAAATTCGCAGCAGGCATTTTCTACACCTGGTGTGGAGAGTGCAAAAATTTTCAGCTCACTGTAATGAGTGGTAGCGATCGTGCGGATCCCCTGCCGGTGCAGGTTGGAAAGGATGGAAATCGCCAGTGCGGCACCCTCGGTGGGATCGGTACCGGCTCCCAGCTCATCAAAGAGAACCAGAGACTTTTCATCGGCCTGTTCCCAGAAAGAAACGATATTTGTCATATGGGAGGAGAAGGTACTCAGGCTCTGTTCAATGCTCTGCTCATCGCCGATATCGGCAAACACTTCGGTAAAAAGTGCCAGTTCGGAATGGTCGAAAGCCGGGATGTGCAGGCCTGACTGTCCCATCAGGGTAAAGAGTCCCACCGTTTTCAGTGATACAGTCTTGCCGCCGGTGTTGGGACCGGAGATGACCAGCAGATCAAAATCCTTGCCAAGCCGGATATCAACAGGAACTACTTTTTTCTGGTCAAGGAGCGGATGGCGCCCTTTTTTGATGTTGACGCGTCCCTCCTGGTTAAAGTCCGGCTCAGATCCATTGTAACTCTTGGAGAGCTGTGCCCTGGCAAAGATAAAATCAAGTTCTGTCAGAAGCAGGATATCATTCTGCAGTGCCTCGCTGTCGGCAGCCACATAGCCGCTGAGGTTGGCAAGGATCACTTCGATTTCTTTCTCTTCCCGCAGCTCCAGTTCCCGCATGTCATTATTGAGCTTTACAACAGCTATGGGTTCAACGAACAGAGTGGAACCGGTGGAAGACTGGTCGTGGATCATGCCGGGAACCTGTCCTCTGTATTCGGCCTTGACGGGCAGGCAGTAGCGGCCATTTCGCTGGGTAATCACGGCGTCCTGCAGATAGGTGCGGGCACTTCCGTTTACCATCGAGTTGAGCTGTGCACGGATCTTGTCATTCGTCTGCAGCATGGAGCGGCGGATCTGACGGAGCGTGGGGCTGGCATCGTCTGCAATCTCATTTTCATCCAGGATGCAGCGGCGGATCTCGGTGGAAAGCGGAGTAAGCGGTTGCAGTTCGCGGAACATTTCATCCAGCGAATCGTCGGGAGTTTCGTCATTTTCGCGCCGGGAGTAGGCTTTGATCCTGCTGCAGGTCTCCAGCAGACGGCAGACTTTCAGCAGCTCGGCGGTGTTCATGATGCTGCCGATCTCCAGACGCTTCAGGGAACTGCGCATATCGCAGACTCCCGCAAAAGAAATGCTGCCTTTCTGATAAATCCGGTGAAGCGCATCGCTTGTCTCAGTCTGCATCCGGTGGATCAGAGAGAGATCAGTGGAGGGAACCAGCTGGCTGCACAGTTTTTTGCCTGGTTCGGAACCGGCAAGTTTCGTGAGCCGCTCTATGATTTTCGGGTATTCAAGAACCCGCAGTGCTTTTTCATTCATGGTGTTTCCTCATCTTTCTGTTATTCATAAAAACTGCCCGGAGTATCCCGGACAGGAAAAACATAAAAAGTATTTATTTACTCTGTTTTCATTTTACTCTATAATAATTAGAGTGTCAAAATACTCTAATCGAAGATTACACGCAGTATTGCAGAAGTGCGCAGTACAGGCGCAGGACTTGTACTTCACAGCAAGAATGCCGGAACATTCTTGAATTTTATAATTTTGTATTCTATCATACAATAAAAAGATTAGGGTGTCAAAACTTCAGGTGGTTCACTGTTAAGTGAACAAAAGCTGTGCTGCCAAAGCGGTGGCTCGCGGGATGGGCGAAGCA
>CAKRNX010000203.1 GCA_934371475.1 uncultured Lachnospiraceae bacterium | reverse complement strand
ACGGAGGTCATCTTCGGGGCCGGGCAGACGTTCCGTGCCGGAACGATCGGCACTCTGGCGGAGAAAACCGCCTACGGATATGTGAAAAATTATTTTGAAGAGCGAGGACAGCACAAACGCCACTGCGAGATCAACCGGATCGTGTCAGGGTGTACCGGGGTGCGCAGAACGACAGGTCAGCATCCGGGAGGCATCATTGTGCTGCCTTACGGAGAAGAGATCTATTCGTTTACGCCGGTGCAGCATCCGGCCAATGATATGACGACGGATATCATTACAACGCACTTTGATTATCACTCAATCGATCATAACTTGCTGAAGCTTGATATTCTTGGACACGATGATCCGACGATGATCCGTATGCTGGAGGATCTGACGGGTGTGGACGCCAAACAGATCCCGTTAGATGACCGAGAGGTCATGTCGCTGTTTCAGGATACGCACGCGCTGAAAATCACGCCAGATCAAATCGGCGGCTGCCCGCTGGGATCGCTTGGTATCCCGGAGTTTGGCACGGAGTTTGCCATTCAGATGCTTGTGGACACAAAGCCGCAATATTTTTCTGATCTGGTCCGGATTGCAGGGCTGGCCCATGGAACGGACGTATGGCTTGGGAATGCGCAGACGCTGATTCAGGAAGGAAAGGCGACGATTTCTACTGCCATCTGTACCCGTGACGATATTATGATTTATCTGATTGAAAAAGGACTTGACAGTGAGCAGTCTTTCACTATCATGGAAAGTGTGCGAAAGGGACAGGGCCTGAAATCGGAATGGGAGACAGAAATGACGAATCACGGCGTGCCGGACTGGTATATCTGGTCATGTAAAAAGATCAAATATATGTTTCCGAAGGCCCATGCCGCGGCGTATGTCATGATGGCATACCGGATCGCATGGTTTAAGATTAACCGTCCGCTGGCATATTATGCCGCCTATTTCAGTATCCGTGCGTCAGGATTTGATTATGAGCTGATGTGCCTGGGAGAGGAGCGGCTGCTGATGCATATGAAGGATTATGAAAAGCGGATGGATACGCTCAGTAAAAAAGAGCAAGATGAGTATAAAGACATGAAAGTGGTGCGGGAAATGTACGCCAGGGGATTTGAGTTTATGCCGATCGACCTGTACCGGGCGCAGGCAAATCGTTTTCAGGTAATTGACGGGAAGCTGATGCCGGCGCTGGATACGATTGACGGGCTGGGTGGAAAAGCCGCAGAGGCAGTAGTAGACGCGGTGAAGGATGGAAGATTTCTTTCAAAAGATGATTTCAGAGACCGCACCAAGGTCAGCAAGACAGTCATTGATATGCTGGCAGATTTGGGAATACTGAAGGATCTGCCGGAGTCAAACCAGCTGTCGTTGTTTGATTTTGCAGGATAAGGAGCAGAAAAACATGAAAAAAAGCGCATTGATTCTGGAGGGGGGCGCGAACCGGGGGATTTTTACCGCCGGTGTGCTGGATCTTCTTATGGAGAAGGGGATGTACACGGATTATGTGGCAGGCGTTTCGGCGGGAGCCTGCAATGCAGTGGACTATGTATCCAGACAGCCTTACCGCAGCAGGGACTGCATCATTGCCTGGAATCAGGAAAAGCTGAGGGAGCAGTTGCACTCGTTCCGGGAGGAACACAGTGTCATAGATTTTAAACTGCTGTTTGATACGTTCCCCAATAAAAAGTTTCCATGTGATTATGATACTTATTTTTCTTCTCATACGAAATGCGAGCTGGCAGTGACAATCTGCCTGACCGGCAGGCCAGAATATAAAAGTGAGCGCTCTGACAGGGAGAGACTGATGAAAATCTGTCGTGCCTCCAGCAGTATTCCCGTGCTGTCTACGATGGTGGAACTGGACGGTGCTCCGTATTTTGACGGAGGACTGGCGGATTCGATCCCGGTTCTGCGTGCCAGAAAGCTTGGATATGAAAAGATTGTGGTGGTTCTCACGCAGAAAAGGGGATACCGCAAGACAATTTCCAAAAAAACGATTGCACTGATGCGGGCCAGGTTTGACCGGTACCCGGAACTGGTAAAGACATTTTGCCTGAGACCATACCGTTACAACAAATGTCTGGACGGGATTGAAAAATGGGAAGATGCTGGGAAACTGTTTGTGATTCGCCCAATGATCCCTCCCGTGGGACGACTGGAAAAAAATGTGGAAAAGCTGGAGATCTTTTATCAGCATGGATATGATGAGATGGGAAGAAGATTAGACGAGCTGAAAGAATATCTGGAGCGCGGATATAGAATGTGAATTGCAAGGATGAAATCATACATCAGATGGGAGCAAGAATGCCGGGGCATTCTTGAACCGCATGACATGTACCTTGCAGCAGGGATGTCAAGGCATTCCTGAATGGGAGATAATTATGCTGGAAAAATTTTATCCGGGAGAATACCTGGATTCGACCTATGTGATAGATTTTGAAAAACTGGCAGAAGAAGGATACAAAGGGCTGATTTTTGATATTGACAACACGCTGGTGCCTCACGGGGCACCGGCAGATGAGCAGGCGGTCAGGCTGTTTGTGCGGCTGAAGAAGCTGGGCTATCAGTGCTGCCTGCTCTCAAATAATCAGCTGCCCAGAGTGGAGCTGTTTAATAAAGATGTACAGGTTCATTTTATTGAGAATGCGCACAAACCTGCGGTAAGGAATTACCGGAAGGCTATGGAACTGATGGGAACGGACGAGCATAATACAATCTTTGTCGGCGATCAGATTTTTACGGATATATACGGTGCAAACCGGGCCGGGATCAGGACGATTATGGTAAAACCGATCCATCCCAAGGAGGAGATCCAGATTGTGCTGAAGCGCTATCTGGAAAAAATTGTTCTGTATTTTTACAGAAGAAGTCTCCGGAAACAGAAGAAAAAGCAGACAGAGTCCGGAGAAACCATGCACAGACAGACAGATCATGTGCGAAAATGAAAGGATAAACAGGATAGCATGATGCAGCATATTGTACTGATTGGCTTTATGGGAGCTGGGAAAACGACAATCGGAAAAAAACTGGCACGAAAGGCGGACCGGGAATTTATCGATACAGATGAGATGATTGAGACGCAGACGGGCGAGAAGATCTCGGATATTTTTGCTGTCAATGGAGAAGCGTACTTCAGAAAGCTGGAGACCGGGGTACTGCGGCAGCTCATAGAAAAACAGGAGAATTGTGTGATCGCTGTGGGAGGAGGCCTTCCGATGCAGCCGGATAACCATCCTCTGCTGAAGCAGATGGGGACGGTTGTCTATCTGCAGGCTGAAACGGATACGCTGGTACAGCGCCTGAAGAATGACAAATCCCGTCCCAAATTGCAGGGCGGCAACCTGAGAGAGAGGATTGAAGCCCTGATGAACGAGAGAGAAGCAACGTACCGCAAGATTTCAAATGTCAGCGTTGTCACCGATCACCGCCGATACGGTGAGATTGTGCAGGAGATTATGGAAAAGACCGGGATGGCGGAAGATGGTGCCAAGGATCAGGCAACGGAATAAAATTGCCTGACATGATTAAAAATAACAATTTTCCGGGTATAAAAACACCCTCTTTATCGCAGGAGATATAAAGAGGGTGTTTTTGTGTTTACAGGGGATGTATCCCAGGTTTTTCTACAGAATATCGATATATTCTCCTGCCAGTGCCTTGTTCATGCTTC
>CAKRNX010000202.1 GCA_934371475.1 uncultured Lachnospiraceae bacterium | reverse complement strand
GCTCGCAGAGAAGAAGCCTGCTCGCGCATGGCAATTTTGGCGGATGAGTAAATATTGATAAGATATACGGAAAAATAGACAGAAAAATATAAAAATAATACAAAATAGAATTGACAAAAGCTGAAAACAATGTTAATATGCAGTTAGTTACACGATTAACTGAAAAAGAAAATGGATAAAATGCATGAGACCAACAGTAAAAGACGTAGCAAAAGAGGCGGGGGTATCGACAGCTACGGTATCTAATGTATTAACACAGAAAAAATATGTGAGCGATGAGATTACGCTGAGGGTGAAAGCCGCTATGACGAAGCTGGGATATAAGCCCAATTCCATAGCCAGGAGTCTGAAGGTAAACAGGACGTTTAAGATTGGGATTATCGTACCCAATATTACCAACCCTTTCTTTGGAGAGATTGTGGAGGAGTCCGAGAAAGTAGCGGATGGCCACGGTTTCCAGATTATTCTCTGCACATCTCAGTACGATACGAAACGGGAAAAAAAGATCATTGATAATTTTGCTTCTGTGGGGGTTGACGGGATTATCAATGTGGCTCCGATTATGTCGGCTTCGAAGCTGGAGAAGGAGCGTCACACGCCGATGGTGGTTGTGGACAGACCGCATTTTATCACGAAGAACAGCTCTTTAGGTTTTGTCTATGCGGACAATTACAAGGCCAGCGCCGAGGTCGCAGCATATCTGCTGGAGCAGGGATACCGCAAATTTATCTGTGTATCCGGGTACGGAGAGGTGATCCCCAATGCCAGATGCAGGCGGGACGGTTTCTGTGACGAGCTGAAGAGACATAAGATTCCGGATGAGGACATCCTGATTTATTACAGCGATTTTTCTTTTGAGGGCGGATACAACTGCATGCAGCAGTTCATGCAGGATGATCCCAGGGCAGAGAGATACGGAGCGTTTATCAGCAGCGACGTGATGGCGTGGGGAGCCATGGAAGCGCTGAAGAATGGTCATTACCGGATACCGGAGGATATCGGGATCGTGGGATATGATAACATTTATTATTCCAATTTCCTCTCTCCCAAACTTACGACAGTGGAAAACCCCACAAAGGATCTGGGGAGTATTTCCATGAGTATTCTGATTGATGCGATTGAGAGTGAGCAGCCGCTGAACGGGAAGTATTATACCGTGGGAACCAGTCTGATCCGGCGTCAGTCAACAGAGTAAATGAAATGACGGGGGGTAATATATCAGTCATTGTATAATGACTGATAAAAAAATAAAGATTATTTAATCGATTAACCAATCAGGCTAATCGGCAGACTGAAAGGAGAAAAGGTATGAAAAGATCAGGTATTTTGAACGCAGAACTTTCAAAAGCTGTTGGAAAGATGGGACACGGAGACATGATCCTCATCGGCGATGTGGGCTGTCCGTTCCCACGCCACGATATGACGACAGTCATTGATCTGGCTGTGACAGACGGGATCCCGAAAGTGTCTGATGTGCTGAAAGTTGTACTGGAAGAGCTGGTGGTAGAAGAGTACATGGTGGCGCAGGAGACAAAGGACATCAGCCCGGATACGTATCAGGAGTTTAAGGAGATTCTTTCAGGATATGAGAACAAGGGAAATCCGCTGAAAGAAACAGTGGTGGAGCATCCAAAGATGAAGAATCTGTGGCTGAATGGTGCGCTCGAAGGTCAGGAAATGAAAGTATTTGTGAGAACAGGACAGAGAACTCCGTTCTGCTATATCGCACTGGTTGCAGGCGTTGATTTCTGACAGAAAACTGCAGGAAATTTTGATACCGGAGGAAAAGATGAGATCTTTAGACAGTGTATTTGCAAATAAAAAGCCTGTGATTGGAATGGTGCATCTGAGGCCGCTGCCGGGTTCTCCCCTGTATGACAGGGAAGCAGGGATGAAAAAAATCCTGGAAACTGCGGTCGAGGAGGCGAAAAAGCTGGAAGCCGCCGGAGTGGACGGCGTACAGGTGGAGAATATGTGGGATATCCCGTATCTTCCCGGCAGAGAGATAGGCAGTGAGACGGTAGCAGCCCTGGCGGTTGGGATCTATGAAGTACAGAAAGCAGTCTCTGTTCCGGTGGGCGCCGAATGTCATATGAACGGCGGAGATATCGCCATGGCATGTGCGGTGGCAGCCGGAGCCAGATGGATTCGCGTATTTGAATGGTGCAACGCGTTTATTTCCCAGTCCGGCTTTATTGACGCGATCGGCGGAAAGGTGTCCCGGCTCAGAAATAACCTGGGAGCAGATCATATTCTGGCATTGTGTGATGTGAATGTAAAGCACGGCAGCCACTATATTATCCATGACCGCAGCGTAAAGGAGCAGGCGATGGATATCGAAGCGCAGGACGGAGATGCGGTGATTGTGACCGGATTTGATACGGGAATGCCGCCTACGGTGGAACGGGTACTGGAGTGCAAAAAGGCAGTTTCGCTGCCGGTACTTCTTGGAAGCGGGATTAGTAATACCAATATTTCAGAGCTTCTGGCAGCGGCGGACGGAGCCATTGTGGGAAGCTGGTTCAAAGAAGAGGGCAACTGGAAAAATCCGGTGAGTTTTGAGAGAACAAGAGAATTCATGATGGAAGTAGAAAAATTAAGGAGCGAAATATCATGAAGAAACGAATCCTGTGTATGGGAGCTATCAACATTGATCTGACCATGTATATGCACAGACTTCCTCTTGCCGGAGAAACGATTGTCACAGACAATTTCCAGACATTCCCCGGCGGGAAAGGCGGAAATCAGGCGGCGGCGGCAGCTACGCTGGGAGCTGTGGTGCGGTATTTTACCAAGCTCGGGGACGATGCATTCAGCACGCAGCTGATGGAAGAACAGAAAAAGGTTGGAGTAGATACAGATTATATCATCATTGAGAAGGGGCAGACGGCAGGGATTGCCATGATCCGTGTGGATGAGGGCGGTCAGAATTCCATCTCATTCACGCCCGGTGCCAACAAACTGCTGACGCCGCAGGATGTGAGAGAGCATCCGGAAGTATTTGATGAATGTGACATTCTGCTGATTACGATGGAGATCATGCCTGAGACAGTGTATGAGGCGATCCGGATGGCGTCAGAGCGGAATATGACAGTGATCGTGGATCCGTCGCCGGTTCCGCAGGGAGGGATTCCGGCAGATGTGATCCCGCTGATCCATTACACAAAACCGAATGAGACGGAGGCAGCTATTTTTACCGGAAAGACGATTGCTTCGATGGACGATGCCAGAGCGGCGGTAGATCAGCTGATGGAACAGGGATTTCGGACACCGATCGTCTCTATGTCGAAGGAAGGCGCTGTCACAAAATACGGCGGAGAATACAGGATTATACCGCCCCTGAAGGTAAATTCGGTGGACAGCACTGCGGCGGGCGATATTTTCCTGGGAGCTTTTGCGGCATCCCTGGCAGATGGAAAAGATCTGGATGCCTGCCTGCGTTTTGCCAGCGTGGCGGCGGCCATCAGCACGGAACGGAAGGGCGCTCAGTCTTCCATTCCTTCCTACAGTGAGGTTATGGAGCGGTTATAGGGGGAGAAAGGAGTCGTACCTGTGACAGAATCATATGTTCTTGAATTAAAAGGCATCAAAAAGAGCTTCGGCGGGATCCATGCATTAAAGGGAGTGGATTTTCAGTTGAAGGAGGGGGAGGTACATGCTCTCCTCGGGGAAA
>CAKRNX010000201.1 GCA_934371475.1 uncultured Lachnospiraceae bacterium | reverse complement strand
GTACAGAAAAAGGTAGGTTTCCCTGAGAGGATCAGATAGTCCGGCCTATCGCGAAAGTCATATCATCCGGAAGAGGAGCCTGAAAATGCATCGCTTCTCCGGTAATGGGATGAGAGAAATCCAGCTGCCAGGAGTGAAGTGCCTGACGGCTGATCAGATTCCTACGGGGATAATAAAGAAAATCTCCGATAAGCGGATGCCCCAGATATTGCATATGAACCCTGATCTGATGTGTGCGGCCTGTTTCCAGCCGCAGTCGGATCAGGGTTACATTTTTCTCTGCATTGTAGAAGACAGGTTCGTAATGGGTGACAGCTTCCTCCCCGCGCTGAAAATCTACGCAACGGCGCAGAGCAGAGCCTTCTTCTCTGGCAATGGGTGCGTTAATTACACCTCCGTGGGAGAGATATCCTTCCACAATAGCAAGATAGGTGCGCCGTATATTTCTGTTTTTCAGGCAGATGGACAGGATAGAAGCGCTCAGGGCATGATTGGCAAGAATCAGCAGTCCGCTGGTATCCCGGTCAAGCCGGTTGATACAGCGATAGACAAAAGGAAGATTTTGCTGCTGACAGCGCCAGGCAATGGCGTTAGCCAGTGTGTTTTCATGATTATGAATGGATGGATGAACAGGCATGTCTGCCGGTTTGTTAATGATCATAAGATCCTGATCTTCATAGAGAACAGACAGATCCATGTAAACTGGCAGAATGTCTGATGGCGAGGTGCATTCGGACAGATGAATGGTCAGGACATCACCCTCATGCAGTAAAATGTTGACCGGAACAGAAATGCCATTTGCCAGTATGGCACCCGGTATGCGTTTTAAAGATGCCAGAATATGATGAGAGTACCCGCGGTTTCGCAGATACTCTCCAACAGTGAGCTGACCATGAGTAAGATCAGAGTGTGCAATTCGATAAGAGAAGATTCTATTCATATTCGTCTACAAGGATCTTTTCGATTTCACAGATATAAAGCATGTGATAGTCTTTTTCGGGATACCATTTTTCCAGAATAGAAGAGTCAAGGAAAGAATCGGGCTCATAATTCTGGGAGAACAGTTTGCGGCAGATCATCACGGCTCTGGCTTCTGAAAAATATGGAGTCGTTCCGTCATGTTTCAGAGTCAGTCCGGAACCGGCAATTTTATCTTCATCACGACCGGAGACAGTGCCGAGATAATTGTAGATCTTTTTATCGCCTTCCGGAAGGATGGAGAGGGAGAGTGTATCAGAACCATCGATCAGCTCTTTCGTATAACGCTGGGGACGGATGACGATAAATGCCACATTTTTGCCCCACATAACGCCAAGTCCGCCCCAGGAAGCGGTCATAGTATTGGCTTTCCCGTCTTTTTCGGCAGTGACCAGAAGCCAGTCACGGCCGATCAGTTCAAATACGTTGTCTTTTAATTCGGTTGCTTTGATTTCTTTCATCATAACAGAAAAATATTCCTTTCATTCAGCCAAGGGCAATCAGCTTGCTTTTACTTTGTTCCAGTAATCATTGTACATATTGTCTGCATCGTCGCCGAGATACTGATATGTTTCGCATTTTTCCAGCATGTCATGAGTGGGAAAAGCGATGGTGCTGTTGCGGATATCGTCGTCCTCAATCAGTTCTCTGGCCGCCTTGTTTGGAGTAGAGTAGGTGATATACTCAAAGTTTTTCAGGGCGATGTCAGGGCGGCACAGGAAGTTAATGAATGTTTCGGCATTTTCTTTATTGGCCGCATTTTTCGGGATTACCCAGGAATCGATCCACAGGTTGGTGCCTTCCTTGGGGATCACGTATTCCAGATTTTCGTTTTCTCTCTGCGTGTAGATCGCTTCACCGGAATAGATCACGCCGATGGCAGCTTCGTTTCCGATCATCTTGTCGCGCACCTGGTCGATCACATAAGCCTGAACCAGAGGTTTCTGCTGGATCAGCAGGTCAGTGGCTTCTTTTACCTCATTTTCATCGGTGGTGTTCATGGAATATCCGAGCTTTTTCTCTGCAACCATCAGTGCATCTCTAACGCTGTCCTGCATGAGAATATTGTCGCTGTATTTTTCATCCCACAAGACATCCCAGCTGTCGATCGGTTCATCTACCATGGTCTTGTTATAAAGGATGCCTACAGTACCCCAGCAGTAGGGAACGGAATATTTATTGCCCGGGTCAAATTCTTCTGACCAGCTCATGTATTCCTCATCAATATTTTTGATATTAGGGAGATTGTCGTAGTTCAGTTCCTGCAGAAGATCATTTTCTATCATTTTCTGGATCATATAATCGGACGGGCAGACCACGTCATAGGCAATAGCTCCCGCAGCCACTTTCGGATACATGATTTCATTCGTTTCAAACTCTTCGTAGATCACCTTGATGCCGGTTTCTTCCTCAAAAATATCAAGGACTTCCGGATCCATATATTCACCCCAGTTATAGACAACTACTTGGCCACCGGCCTTTTTGGCCTCAGTTGCGGACTCTGTGGCAGAAGCTGTAGTTGTAGTCTCACTGTCAGCTTCAGAGAAAGCAGAGTCTGTTTCGGCAATTTCTGTAGAAGCAGTGGTGGAAGTGTTGCTCTTGGTATTGTCAACCTTGACGCAGCCGGTGAGAGAAACCAGTGTCAATACACCGGTCAGAGACAGTAAAGTTAATTTTTTCATAATCATTGATCCTCCTGTGTTGACTTTTATTTTTGTGTATTGGCCGCTGTGCGTTTTTTTTGAGGCTTTACATTAGAGAGCAGTAAAAGCACAAGCACAGAGACAAAGAGCAGGGTGGACAGCGCATACATTTCCGGCTTGATCCCCTTGCGGACTTCCGTGTAAATTTTGGTGGAGAGGGTTTCAAACCCAGGTCCTTTTACAAAGTGTGTGATCACAAAATCATCCAGAGACAGAGTAAAGGCCAGCAGGAAGCCGGAGAGAACTCCGGGCATGATATCCGGCAGAACCACAGTGACAAAGGCGCGCAGTGGAGAGGCGCCAAGATCAAGCGCCGCCTCATATGTACTCATATTGACCTGTTTCAGTTTGGGCAGAATACTCAGTACTACATAAGGAAGGTTAAACGTAATATGACCGATCAGCACGGTCCAGAAACCAAACTGGATCGAATAACCGAAATTGGTGAGAAAATTGCCTACTGCAATAAATACCAGCATCAGGGAGATACCGGTCACAATCTCTGCATTCAGCATGGGAATATTGATGATGCCGAGAACCAGCGTTTTGGCGCGCCGTTTCATCTTATTGAGTGAGATGGCGGCCGTAAGTCCCAGAAGAGTGGCAACGGTGGCTGAGAGCACGGCGATCAGCAGAGTATTATAGAGCGCATCCATGATCGCGCTGTTCTGAAACATGCTGACCTACCATTTCAGTGTCCATCCGCCCCATTTCGCTCTGGTTTTGGAGGCGTTAAAGGAGAGAATAATCAGGGTCAGAATCGGCGCATACAACAGGATAAAAATAAACGCCAGATAAATTCGTTCCAGTATTTTTTTCATCAGAATGCAGCCCCCTCTCCCTCTTTGTCGTATTTCTGCATGATTGCCATACTGATCAGGATAAACACCATCAGAACCAAGGACAGACCGCTGCCTACGTTCCAGTTGCTGCCCTGCTTGAATTTCTGCTCAATGACATTTCCGATCAGCAGGATCTTGCTGCCGCCCAGCAGATCGCTGATAAC
>CAKRNX010000200.1 GCA_934371475.1 uncultured Lachnospiraceae bacterium | reverse complement strand
CCTCTTCGAATGTCCAGCTCAGTCTTTCGGAGTTCTGACTCATCTCCAGAGCAGAAGTGGCTACGCCGCCGGCGTTAGATGCTTTACCAGGTGCAAACAGAAGTCCGTGCTGCTGAATATACTCAGTTGCCTCCAGAGTAGTGGGCATATTAGCTCCCTCTGCCACTGCGAAGCATCCGTTTTCAACCAGCATCTTAGCATCTTCCAGTCTCAGTTCGTTCTGTGTCGCACATGGAAGAGCAATATCACATTTTACAGACCATACACCTCTTCCCTCATGATACTGAGCAGACGGTCTCTTTGCTGCATACTCTGTCAGACGGGCACGCTTTACTTCTTTTACTTCTTTAAGCAGTTCTACATCAATGCCCTCCGGATCATAGATCCAGCCTGTAGAATCAGAGCAGGTTACCGGTTTTGCACCCAGCTGCCATGCTTTCTGAATTGCATATGTTGCAACATTTCCTGCTCCGGACACTGCAACTACTTTGTCTTTCAGTTCTTTTCCGTTTGCTTTCAGCATTTCTTCTGTAAAGTACAGCAGTCCGTATCCGGTTGCCTCTGTTCTTGCCAGCGATCCGCCGTAGGATAAACCTTTACCGGTCAGCACACCTTCATACAGGTTGCGGATTCTCTTGTACTGTCCGAACAGATAGCCGATCTCACGTCCGCCTACGCCGATATCTCCGGCCGGAACATCTGTATCAGCTCCGATATGTTTGCAAAGCTCTGTCATGAAGCTCTGGCAGAATGCCATAATCTCACGGTCTGATTTGCCTTTGGGATCAAAATCAGATCCGCCCTTGCCGCCGCCGATGGGCAGGCCTGTCAGTGAATTCTTAAAAATCTGCTCAAAACCAAGGAATTTGATGATGCCAAGGTTTACGGACGGATGGAAACGAAGACCTCCCTTGTAGGGTCCGATTGCACTGTTAAACTGTACACGGAAACCATTGTTCATCTGAACCTGACCCTTGTCGTCTACCCACGGTACCCGGAACATAATTACGCGTTCAGGAGTTACGAGTCTTTCCAGCAGAGCATCTCTGCGATATTCTTCTTCATTTTTTTCAATCACAACTCTCAGAGACTCCAGCACCTCTTTGACTGCCTGATGGAACTCGGGCTGTGAAGGATTTTTCTCAACGACCATTGCCAGGACTTCATCTACGTATGACATGTTTTTTCCTCCTCATTGTACGTTTACGATATATAAATATCCTTACAAGTTCTTTATTATAATAAAGTTTTAAAATAATAGCAATACTGTTTTTTTAACTTTACAAAAAAATTTTTTCGAATTTATTCTTCTTTTATTTAATTTTTTCTGTTTTTCTCTGTTATTCTGGAAAAACTATGTAACTAGTCATAAACTGGTTTTGTACTTCAGCGCAACAAATTTTAAAAGTTTGTGGAACAATACTCAAGAATATCACAGAAGGACTGCAGAGGTGGAGGGACACCTCACATTTGATATCATAAAAGTATGCTTCCCACCCCCCGCGGGCTGCAACTTTGACAGCACAACTTTTGTTCCATGCGCGAGCAGGCTGCGGTAGCAGTTTCCTCTGTCTTGCTGCATAGCATTCTGGTATACCCGGAGGGTGTTTCCTCTGTTTTGCTACATAGCATTCTGGTATACCCGGAGGGTATTTCCTCTGTCTTGCTGCATAGCATCCTGGTATACCTGGAGGGTACATTTCTTCTCTGTGAGCTGCGCAGTCTACACTCCGTTTCGGTCGGCGCAAAACCATTGTCCACCGGACAATGTGCGCCCTGCCGGAAGCTTTTTCTTTCACAGGGCGCAATTTCCTGTGAAATAACAAAACACCGGAAAGTCAGAAAATCTTCCGACCATTCCGGTGCTCTTAAATATGTTTGAAAAACTTTTCAAGCATATTCGGGTATTACTCCGCTTGGACAATTGCGAAGCAGGCATTCTCCCGCCCCGCTCTTTCATACATTAGTTCAGTCGCTGTATCGCTTACGCTTCCAGTGTTCTGGCCGCTGCCTCTACCACATGGCCAACCAGCACGGATGTGGTTACGCTGCCTACACCGCCGGGAACCGGTGTGATTGCATCTACGATAGGTTCTACTGCTGCATAATCAACATCTCCGCAGAGTTTTCCTTCCGCGTTCATATTGATACCTACATCAATGATCACCTGACCCGGTTTTACATACTCTGCTCCAACCACACCTGCACGTCCTGCAGCTACGATAATGATATCGGCTTCTCTTGCTACAGAGGGCATATCTACGGTCTTGGTATGGCAGATGGTAACGGTAGCATTTTTCTTGATCAGCATCATAGCCGCCGGTTTTCCTACTACAAGGGAGCGTCCGATCACAACTGCTTTTTTACCGGTGCAGTCAATTCCGTAATGATCCAGGATCTCCATGCAGGCCTGCGGTGTGCAGGGCGGAAAACCAACCTTTTTGCCGGTGAACACGCCGGACATGGATCCATCTGTCATGCAGTCTACATCCTTTGCAGGATCCAGTGCATTTTCAATCACTGCCTGATTTAAGTGTTTCGGCAGCGGACGGAACAGCAGGACGCCGTGGATCTTGTCATCTTTGTTGACCTTGTCAATCACAGCCAGCAGTTCTTCCTGTGATACATCCTCCGGAAGAAGGATTTTCTCACACGCAACACCCAGAGTTTCACAGCGCTTTGTTGCGCCCTTTTCATATGAAATATCACTGGGGTTCTCTCCCACGCGGATAATGCCCAGTGTCGGGTTGATGCCTTTTTCCTGAAGCTGTGCTACCTGTGCTTTAATTCTTTCATTCAGAGAAGCCGTAACTTCTTTACCAAGCAACTGTTTTGCCATTGTTAAAGTCTCCTTTTATCTATCTTAATTTCAGCCTTTCAGTCTTCCCAGCACGCTGTCGAATATCTCGTCTGCCATCGGACAGTATTTCTCCAGCATTGCGTCTGCCTTCTCATTCAGCTGTGCGGCATATTCTTTATCTGCCATAGATTTTGTATTGATATACACGTTCAGACTGGCGCCTTTTAAAGCTGCCTTACAGAATGCTGCACCCACACCCGCATCGCTGATTGCCAGTGCAGAACCTTTGGCCGCAAATTCTTTGATTACTTCAATCGCTTCGCAGCATTTTTCCATAATCTCCATCGGAACGGAGCAGGCATCCTTTAATACGATTGCCATAACTCTTGCTTTCTCAGCCTTCTGCTCTTCTGTCTCTCTCGGCATTCCATACGCCTTGGAAAGAGGCTCGAATACTTCCGCATCTTTTTCTACCAGCTCCAGCAGTTCTTTTTGCAGCTGATCACATTTTGCTTTCAGCTCATACATCTCTGCTTCTACATCGGCATATTTTTTCTTTCCAACTGTCAGGCTTCCCACCATATTTCCCAGTGCAGTTCCTACAGCACCGACCAGCGCAGAAGCACCGCCGCCGCCCGGAACAGGAGCCTTGGAAGCCAAGACTTCTACAAATTCATTGCAAGGTACTGTTGAAAATCCCATTGGTTCATCCTCCTTTGTTTTGTATCCGCATTTCTTCTGACGCCCTGTTTCATCTATATGACAATCCGGGCGTCAGTCAGCCGTTCCGCTTTTAAAATATCCCGGCATTCCTGTTTCAGGTGTGCATCATGCTGATGCATGGCACACACCTGTGCAATTCTGCCGGACACGATATATTAGAACAGTCCGGAAATCTTTCCTGTCTCGTCTACATCGATCCGCTCTGCAGCCGGCACCTTCGGCAGTCCGGGCA
>CAKRNX010000199.1 GCA_934371475.1 uncultured Lachnospiraceae bacterium | reverse complement strand
GGGTATACCAGGATGCTATGCAGCAAAACAGAGGAAATACCCTCCGGGTATACCTAGATGCTATGCAGCAAAACAGAGGAAACCAGTGAGAGTTTTGCTGTTGAGTGCTTAAAATAAAAACTTGCAAGTTATAGAAAAATATGCTATACTAAAACTCGCTTGTAAAAGCGAGCAGGCCGGCATGTCGGAATGGCAGACGAGGCAGACTCAAAATCTGTTGTGGGTGACTACGTGTGGGTTCAAGTCCCACTGCCGGCATTTTTGAATGATGGAATAGAGACGAGAAACAGCGGAAAGACCTTGATTTTACAAGGATTTCCGGGTTTCTCTTTTTTTGTTTGCCGGAGGCTCTCATGGCTAAAAATTCCCCCTTTTTTGTCCTCTGCATATCAGATGATTATAACCGAATCCAGTAAATCTTTTTTTAAAAATCGTAAAAGTAATAAGCAGATGAGGACTTTGCCTTGTATCTGTTTGAATTTGTACATAGGTCTGTGCCAGAATGATGCCATAGCCTGCTGCAAAAATGCCAGGGCATTCTTGAACAGTATTTCTCCACATACTTTGGTAAGAATGCTAGAGTGTGTTTGAAAAAACATTTCCGCGATCTGTAAGCCCCACTTTGCGGTATATTTTGTCCTTATTCGGGCAAAATCTCCCACAAACTGGAACTCGCAGCTCACAAAAAGCCTTTTTCAAACACGCTCTAGGAAAATAGTACGAAACACAGTAATTGTGTAAGCAATTACTAAAAACATTTTTTATTGACTAACAGAAATCTTTGGGGATAGAATAATAAAAACAAGAAAAACATGACACTGCCCCGAGAGATCCGGAAGAATATCGGGGCAGTGTGAATGAGATGGGGCAAGCAGTGAAAGCGGATGGTGAATGTTCGCTTTATATGAGGAGGGTATTATGCAAAATCTATCAAGTGCAGCTGTGGGACAAACTTATTCTATCAAGTGGATGTTCGGATTTCCTGAAATTATGGCATATCTGAAGGATCACCAGATTGAAGAAGGGAATAGCCTGCGAGTGCTTCAAAATTACTGCGGAAATGTGATTGCCTGCATTAACGGAAAAAGTTTTGCATTCAGCAAAGAGGTAGCTGATCGGATCAAGGTGTGAGCGCCGGACACCCGGTATTGCCAAGAAGCATATCAAGCAGTCCCAGCAGATATTCCTGGGAAGAGATGGTATAGGCGCAGATACCAAGATCGCGGGCGGCTGCCGTATTGTCAGCCCGATCATCAAAGAACAGGCAGTCTTTCGGATTTAGACTGTATTTATTCAGAAGATGCTGATAGATAGCGGGATGGGGTTATACTTCATGGATCTGATAGGAGATCACCATACCGTCAAGGTCTTTCAGGAAAGAAGCGTTGGCGGTATGTTTTTCAAACAGATCCCTGGAATAGTTAGAGAGCAGGTAGATATGATATCCCTGCTCTTTTAATTTATGTACACGTTCCCATACCTGCGGGCGTCCCACATGCATCAGTTCGCCGTGCGTGATAAACCAGCGCACCAGATCTTTGTACTGGGGAAATTCCCGGCTGTAGAGTTCAATAATTTCTTCTGTGGACAGGGTTCCGATGTCCAGTTCTTTCCAGTTATTATTTTCAAAAATGGTATTTCCGGCCACAACAGCCTCCTCAGGGGAAAGACCGTAATCAATCAGCATATCCTTCCAGCGATATTCCAGTAATACTTCTCCGACATCAAAAATCAGATTTTTATAAATGTTCATAAAATACTCCTTTCTACTGTCCTTTCCGCAGATTCGGGAAGGCATACATATTCTTGCTGCAAGATGTATATCATGATGCCTTTTGACAGTATGCTGCTCAATATGTGTATCAAATCAGATAAAATCTGAATAGAAAATGAAAGCTGTTTTATATATGATAGGAAAAGTCTTGATGAATGTAATCCCTTGGGCTGCAGCCCATGCGGCTCCGAAAGGCTGCAGCGAAACGGCTGGCAGAACTGAAGCCTGTCTGCACAGCAACCTGCGTGATGGAATACTGTCCGCCGGAGAGCAGAGCCAGGCTGCGGCTGATGCGGTAGTCTGTGAGATAACAGGTGATTGTGATCCCTGTCATCTGTTTGAAAAAACGGCAGCATGTTTCGCGGGTAGAATGAATCAGGGCAGCCAGTTCCTGAAGAGATATCTGCTGTGAGTAATGGCTGTGCAGATAGTCAAGCAGGATCTGTAACTGATTCAGTCTGACAGGAGTTTCTGTTTTCTGGTCTTGCAGTTCCGGCTGCAGATGACTGAAAAGTTCAAAAAAAAGGTTGCAGAGCAGAGCCTTGATTTTCAGTTCAAATCCGTATGGGCGGGAAAAATAATATTTTTCAATGTTGCTGATGCAGGAGAGCGGAATTGCCGCCCATTCCATGGAATGATCCAGGAGCAGGAAAGGAAGCTTATGATTGTGGAGAAACGGACGAAAATACAGTTCTTCCACACTGCTTCCGGGTGCATCATAGAGAAAATCCGGATGAACGATAATGGTTAACAGCTTTACATGACTGTCCTGAAAAGGAACCGCACTGTGAGGTACATTGGAGTTAATCAGAATTGTCTGACCGGCATGAAGGCGGCAGACATTCTGAAGAATATGATATTCCGCAACTCCTTCCTGAACAGTAACAAATTCCAGTTCATTGTGCCAGTGGCAGCGGATGGATTGATCTTCAAACTGTTGTAGATCATCATGGTTGACAGACATGGGAAACTGAATGGTGCCATGCTGGCAGAGTTCTCTCAGGTCACGGTCTGTTTGAATGATTTGTTTTTGCATTGCAGATAATTACCTCCAGATCTGGTCTGATATGATTATAATCATAGAACTGTGATTTGACAAGAAAAGAAAAAAATGGCCACGAGGGGCTTGCTGTATAATAGGAACATAAAGGAGGAATTTAGATGTCACAGAAAAAATTGTCTTCCGACAAGCAGGATCTGACGGTGGGAGATCCTTTTCGCCGCCTGCTTTTATTTGCGCTGCCGGTCATAGGAGGAAATTTGTTTCAGCTGTTTTATACGCTGGCAGATACGGTAATTGTGGGAAAGACACTGGGGGCTGCTTCGCTGGCGGCCGTAGGATCCACCAGCATTATTATTTACTTTGTACTCTGCTTTATTCAGGGATTTACAAATGGTTTCGGGATTTGCCTGGGGCAGTATTTTGGCGCAAAAGATGAAAAGAGAATGCGGAAAAGCATTGCGGTATCCATGATTCTATGTATCGTGTTTACGGTTGTGATTACGTTGTTCTGCGGTATCTTTTCTTATCAGATCCTTGACTGGATGAGTACGCCTCCCGATATTCGCAAAGAAGCATATGAATATATGTTTGTGGTTCTGATCGGTACAGGTGCGACGGTATTTTACAATATGATCTCCAATATCCTGCGGGCACTGGGAGACAGCAGAACACCGCTTATCTTTCTTGTGATCTCTTCACTGCTGAATATTGTGCTGGATATTGTGTTCATCGTACCATTTGGAATGGGAGTGGCGGGAGCTGCCTGGGCTACTGTGCTTTCCCAGCTGCTTTCCAGTATTTTCTGTCTGATTGCCGGATACCGCACTTTTGATGTCATGCATCTTCGGGCAGAAGATTTCAGAGATATGGGCAAAGAGATGGGAATTCATCTGAAGATTGGATTTCCCATGGGATTTCAGATGTCTGTCATGTGCATTGGTCAGCTGGCGATGCAGGTGGCGGTAAATGCGCTCGGCTCAGCGGCGGTAGCAGGCTATACGGCTGCGACAAAGGCAGATCAGGTGTCTGTG
>CAKRNX010000198.1 GCA_934371475.1 uncultured Lachnospiraceae bacterium | reverse complement strand
TCCTGCCTTCCTCCTTCTCCTTTAAAAGCTGATCAATCTGAAAAAGCTGCGGCGCTATTTCCTTCGCAACCTGATCGTACAGACGATTCTTCTCCTGGATATGCAGCTGCTTTTCCTGCAGTGCAAGCTCTGCCCTTAACAGGTCATTTGCACCGGACAGCTGACACCCTTTCTCTTCGAGTTCTTTTCGATACCGGTACAGCTCGGTATAATCCTCTACCCAGAAGACGTAACCGTTTGTAATGGCCTCACAGCAGAACCGATATCCGCTGATATCCATTGCACCCTTTGCCACCTTTTTCCGCTCTTCCTCCCGCAGTGATCCCGCATTTCCGGACGAAAAGCAGACATGATATTCCTTATCTGTAATCTGTACTGCAGCCAAAGAGGCATGGAACAGGCTCTTATAGCTGGAGTTCGACCGAATCAGTCCGCACTGAATGCAGCTCTCGATCAGAAGTACCGTAATCAGGCAGTCCACGGCTGTTATATCAAAAATAATAATACGCAAAATATATGCAACTGACAACACAGCCGCACCGACAAGCACCAGAACCGGAATCCACTGATACTGTCTGCGAACCGGCATCCTGCACTTCAGCAAAAGCCCCCCGACAAAATAAATCCCCCACAGCAAGCACCAGGCAAAAATCACAAAATATACGCTCTGATACGTATACCGGCTCTGAAAAAACGCAACTCCATCCGGGAATCTGAATACCAGCTGATGCAGATCATTTGTAAGAACAAGACCAATCAAAGCTGCCGCCGGAATATACCAGAGGCGTCTGCTTTTCCCCGGTCGGTATCGTTCTGATTGCCCGATATATGGAAGCAGCATTCCACTCAGAAGCGGAATAAGCACCATTGGAATATAATAGGAATACCAGCAATAACGGTTCATCCGGCTGTCATGCGCAAACAGCATCCATTTTGAGGCACGGACAAACAGCCAAAAGCTGAGCATGCACCCAATTGCCAGCAAATACCTGCGAACCGACCTTTGTAAAATCCTCGACTGGATGGAAATCATCCATCCGATCAACAATCCAATATGAATCATATGACGAAGCAACTGAAGCCATACAGACCAGAAGCTATTGTACATACGGCGATCCAGCCCCCGTAAACCGACTGCCGTCAGAAGCAGCACGATCGCCAGAAGATACCAGACAATCTGCGTCTGCACCGGAAGTTGTTTTTTTAATTTTCCCTCCATATTCCGTATCCTCTCTGACTTTTACATGGAACAGGGTTGTTTCACAAACTATTCACGGACAAATCTGAACATATGCGTCTTGTTATATCAGATGCAGATGTGCACAGGAGAATGAAGTACCGTTATCCGGCAAATTGTTATAGCCTTGGCTTCTTTTTTTATTCTAATCCGCCAAATTGTTTTGTAATGTACTGATCAATTCCTCTATAACAATTGGCTTGGACAAGAAGCCATCCATACCGCATTCCAGTGCTTTCTTTCTGTCTTCGTCAAAAGCATTGGCAGTCATGGCCAGGATGGTAATTCCTGCCAGTGCCGGATCATTCAGGGCACGGATCTGCTTCGTGGCCTCATATCCGTTCATGACCGGCATCTGCACATCCATCAGCACCAGATCATAATCCCCCGGTGTCGAATTCTTAACCTTCTCCACTGCCTCTGCTCCATTTTCTGCGGCATCAACCAGGAAGCCATATTCATTGAGGATCTCCACCGCAATTTCTCTGTTCAGCTCATTGTCTTCCACAAGCAGTATATGCCTGCCTCTGAAATCCGAATCTCCTTCCGGGAGAATCTTATCCTCTGGCTCAGCCTGCCTCTGACCGATCGCAGTCATCAGAGTCTCTCTGATATCTGACATGAACATCGGTTTCGCGCAGAATGCAGTTACCCCTGCGGATCTGGCTTCCGCCTCGATATCTGCCCAGTCATAAGCAGTCAGAATAATAATCGGCGTATCATCACCAAGACTGCGGATCTGGCGGGTGACCTCAATGCCATTCATATCCGGCAGACGCCAGTCGATGATGTAAGCATGGAACGCATCCCCAATCTCCACAGACTGCCGTGCACGGAGGACAGCCTCCTTACCGGAAAGTGTCCATTCCGAACGCATTCCAACCTTTACAAGCATCTTTGTCACACTGTCGCAGGTATTAAAATCGTCGTCTACCACCAATGCCTTAAGTCCTTCCAGCTCTGCGATCTTCTCTATACGGTGATGCTCAGGCTGAATCCGCAATGGCAGACGGACGATAAATTCAGTGCCTTTGCCCTGTTCTGTCTGAACTTCAATGGTACCGCCCATCATATCCACGATGTTCTTGGTAATGGCCATGCCAAGCCCTGTGCCCTGGGTTCTGCTGACCGTGGAAGTCCGCTCCCTCTCAAAAGGAGAAAAGATTTTCTGTACAAATTCCGGGTTCATGCCGATACCGTTATCCTTTACCCGGATCTCGTACAATTCACTGCCTCTTGCTGCCCCCGGGTACTGTTTCAGCCGGACAGAAACAGTTCCGCCTGCCGGAGTAAACTTAACTGCATTGGACAAAAGATTCAGCAGCACCTGGTTCAGCCGCGTCTTATCACAATAGACATCCTCATGCGTCACATCCATGGCATCCATATAAAGCTCCAGCTGCTTTGCATGGATCTGTCCGCTGATAATTGTCTTCAGGTCATGAAGCACATCTGACAGACTGACCTCCGTTTCTTCCAGATGGATCTTTCCGCTCTCAATCCGGCTCATATCCAGGATATCATTGATCAGTGAAAGCAAATGATTACTGGAGGAAAGAATCTTGCCCAGATAATCCCGGACTCTTTTCTTATCATCAATATTGCTTACCGCCAGTGTCGTAAAGCCGATAATTGCATTCATTGGTGTCCGGATGTCATGAGACATGTTGGAGAGAAACGTGCTCTTTGCCCGGTTTGCAGTCTCTGCCGCACGTACTGCCTCAGAAAGTGCCTGATTCATTTTCCTGTCAGAGGTACGGTCCGACAGAACCAGGATATATTTCTTTTTCCCGTTTACCTCACTGCCCATTGCAATATTATGGAACCATCGGTGTTCCCCTGTTTTCTGATGAACATATTCAAAATCCCATTCCCTCTGTTCATGAACCCGGATCCCCTCCAGATAATTCTTCTCCGGATCTTCATTCTCCCCGGGATGCAGTTTTCCCAGAATACGAATATCTTTGTGGATCTGTTCTGCTGTAATGCCAAGCAGTTTTTCCGCATTCGGACTGATGTAATCTGTCTTATATGTTTTTGCATCCAGCATCAGGAAAACATCATCCACATTCATTGAAAGCTTTTGAAACAGCTCGTCCCTGTACAGGATCTCCGTATCCTTTTTCTTAAGATTTGTCCTGTTTTTTTGAACAATAAGGCTGATAAGCAATACAGCAATGCAGAGCACGACTGCTCCCACAAGGAGCATCGTACTAAACTGCAGGCTGTTCATACTGGCATTGACAATATCTTCCCGGACAAGTCCCAGAAACATCCAGTCCTGAATACCCGATTTTTCATAGACCAGATAATAGTTCCTTCCATCCAGATTCACCATCATCGCATTGGTAAGTCCCTTTTTAAACTTCTCCGAAAGTTCAAGGATCTCTTTCTCAGACATGTCGGAATGCTCTCTCAGAACGCCAAAAAAATTATACGCATTTCCCCATGTTTCAAGAGAATGGTCGACCACAACACGGCCATCCGGGTGAACCACATAGCTTTTTGCATTCCCATTAAAAGCAGAAATATCCAGTACATTTACGATATCCGAGTTTTCATAAGCAATGGCAATGGCATCATATTCAAATCCCTGATAGATTCCATGGG
>CAKRNX010000197.1 GCA_934371475.1 uncultured Lachnospiraceae bacterium | reverse complement strand
CGCGCACTGTGAAGAAAAAAGAGTGGAGAAGGAACAGGAGATTCCGGATCAGGCGATTGTAAAATTCAGAAAAAAGATAAAGGAAAAAGGGCAGAGAGCAAGAGGAGGATTTGGATATCTGGCCGGATCATTTCTGGTACTGACCGTGCTGGCGCTGGGAGTCACGATTATCAACAATTATGACAAAATGAGAAAAATCGAGGAAGCCATGTCCAGGCTCACTCTGGAGCAGCGCATCCGGGAGAGCGCGGAAGCGGCAGCACAGACGGGAAATGCGGTGCAGGACAGCCCGTCGAATGAGACAGTCGGTGTACAGGCGGCGGATCAGGAGGAGAAAAACGGAAACGTCATTGCCGGTTCTGACAGAAGCGGGCAGACAGACGACAGCGTGACGGAGGCTGGAAAAACGACGGCAGAAATAGAGAAAGAGGCGCAGGCAGAAGGAACAGCGGCAGCTTTGACGGCTAGTGAAAACACTTTGGTGCAGGATGATAGAAAGGAAAATGAAACGGGTGCAGAAGAACAGACAGAGAGCGGCGCAGATCGTCTGACAGATAATGCGGCTGCCAAAACGGGTGCGGACGATGCGCTGGCAGACTTTGAACATACACTGGAGCAGCAGGCACTGCAGGAACGCAGTTATTCTGCAGAGAGTCCGTCGGACATATCGGAGGGAAAAACAGATGAAGTGCTGGCTGCTTCCGGAAGAGCGAGCCGGGCAGTGTATACAATCCGGTACGGAGATACACTGGCAGATATTAGCCAGAAGTATTATGGAAACCTGAATATGGTGGAGGAGATTTGCCGCCTGAACCAGATCAGCGATGCGAATCTGATTGTGCCGGGAGAAAAAATAGTTCTGCCCTGATAGAAAGTGTGCTATACTTATGGGCAAATACAGGAACATGTCAGTGCAGAACCGGACAGTGGGGCTGTGCAAAGGCGGATACAAAGGGAAGGAACATGGATAAGGAAAAACTGAAACACAGGCTGGGTGCGTTAAAGACAAAACTGGCCTTTTTAAAGCCCTGGGATATAGATGATAAGGACTTTAGAGAGGATCTGGAGATCAGAGAAATCAGAACTGACCGTCAAGGATATACAGGGCGGACACAGGAGCAGAGCGTCAGAATGTCTGCGGAAGAGAGCAGGCGGCGGGCGGGATCGGCAGCGGGATTGCTGCTGGTGCTGGTTCTTCTGGTTGGCGGCGGCTTTTATTACTATAACAGTCACCATCAGTTTAGCGACTATGTGATTACGTCCACAGATGACAGTCTGGATATCGAGGGAAGCGGATATGCTCTCCTGGGAAAATCAATTATCAAGTACAGTTCAGACGGTGTGTTCTGCGTGGACACGCACAATACAACAAAATGGAGTGCGGCTTACAGTATGCAGACGCCGATCATTGACAGCTGTGAGAATACCATGGTGATTGCCGAACAGCAGGGAAAACAGGTTTATGTGATCAATGAGGACGGAGTGCTGGGAAACTTTGAAACCAGTCTGCCGATTTTAAAGGCTCATGTGTCAGAACAGGGTGTGACAGCACTGATCCTGAAAGACGATGATGTGACCTGGGTAGAACTCTACAGTTATGCAGGGGAGGAGATCGCGGCGATCAAAGCCACGCTCCAGGATTATGGTTATCCGCTGGATGTGGCGATTACGCCGGATGCTTCCCGCATGATGGTTTCATTTCTTGGCATTTCCCAGGGGACGGTCAGCAGCAAGCTTGCTTTTTTTGATTTTTCATCATTAGATGAGGCGGATGAGAGCCATATGATCGGTTCGCTGGATTACCCGGGGCGGGTGTTCCCGGAAGTATACTATGCGGATGCCTCCACAACGGTAGCACTTTCCGATCAGGGATTTGTGGTGATTAAGGATGGCAGCCAGCCGGAGGAGCAGGCTTCGGTCATGTTTGAAAAAGAAATTATCAGCAGTTTTCATGATCAAAACTATGTGGGATTTGTGTTTGAAAATGATGCGGTAGACTGCAAGTATGATCTGGAGCTGTACAGTTACAGCGGAAAAAGAAAGATGCAGAAGGATTTTGACAGTGAATATTCACAGGTGCGGATGGATTCCGGCGAAATCCTGCTGTATGATACGGCTCACTGTACGGTATACACTGTGGCAGGCACTAGGAGGTTTTCTTCTGATTACGAAAAACAGATTGCTTATTTCATGAAACTTCCGGAGTTTCGTAAATACTTGGTAATTACAGATGACAGTATGGATCAGATCCGTATCGGTTAGAGAGGTGAACAGATGAATAGTTTAACAATAGTTGTGCTGGCCGTGTTTGTGCTATTCGCAGTGAGCGGTTGGAGAAAAGGACTCATCAGAAAGCTGTCGGGAATTGTGGCACTGATCTTATCTTCCATATTAGTGACAACGGCGCTTCCCTATATTACAGAATTTCTGAAGTCTGAGACGCCGGTATATGAGTATCTTGAGATTCAGTGCAGGCAGGTGGTAGAAAAACAGGCATTCTCATCCTTCCTGTCTGGCTCTGAAAAAAGCGGTCAGGGAGGAATGGATCGTGCCGAGATCAAATCGCTGATGGATCAGTATGGAATGGATACTTCACAGATAGATTTTCTGAGTGATGATGAAGTGGAAGAACTGGCAAAGCAGTATTTTCAGGAATATCTGGATCAGTCGTCTGGGCAGGAGGGTCTGTCCGCACAGAATCCTCTGTCATCCATGACTAAAATTGAACAGACAAAACTGATTGAAAATCTGCCCATCCCGCAGGTCCTGAAGGATATGATGATTGACTATAATAACGGAGAGGGGTACCAGAAGCTGAATGTGACGGACTTTGGCGGATATGTGGCCGGATTTTTTGCGAATGTCATTCTGAATGTGGCAGCATTTATTATTACGCTGCTGGTTGTACAGCTGGTATTATGGACGGGGCTGGCAGCGCTGGATTTATTTTCCAGATTACCGGTGTTACATACGATCAATCGGATCGGCGGTCTGGCAGTGGGGATCCTGCAGGGATTGCTGGCAGTATGGGTAATCTTTCTTGTGATATCTGTGCTTTCAGCTACCGATGTGGGAATTTCTCTGATGAGTATGGTAGATGGGAACGTACTGCTCAAACCAATCTACGATGGTAACTTGTTTATGAAAGCGGCAGTGCAGGCGGCAGGCAGCATTATGTAATGCGATATCCTGTCGCAGGCAGAGCAGCAGCTTTTAAATAAAATGAAGTAATTATAAAGGATAATAATGAAGCAAAATTAGATGAGGCGTGGCAGTTTGTTGACTGCTGCGCTGTTTTATATAAGATAGGAAAGTGACTCCCATCTCTATAGATGGAGGGAAACAAATTAGTATCAGTGGTGGGAGTCAATCCCCCAGCTGATATGTTCTCCGGCGGGGCGCACATTGTCCGGTGGACAATGGTTTTGCGCCGACCGGAACGGAGTGCAGATGCAGAGTGCGCAGAAGAATGCTCGGCCATTCCTGAAACGCTTGACTGTAAGCTTCCGTATGCTTAGCGGATTTACAGACTTGTCTGGCTGAGAAAATGATGTTTCAAAAATATAAAAAGTACTTGACAAAACATAGAAAAAGATGTTAAACTGTAATTCCATTACGGGGCAAGCGTTCCGGATGATGAGATCTGAAAAAAGAAATTAAAAAAGTTCTTGACAGATCGAAAACAATGAGTTATACTAAATAAGCTTTCACAGAGAAAGCTGATAAATAAAAAGCAACAAAAAAATAAATAAAAAAGTTGTTGACAAACATAAAGAGATGTGATAAGATATAAAAGTTGCATCTGATAAACAAAAAGAGACAACAACAAAGAGAACATTGATAACTGAACAGTGAAACAA
>CAKRNX010000196.1 GCA_934371475.1 uncultured Lachnospiraceae bacterium | reverse complement strand
GCGAGCAGGCTTCTTCTCTGCGAGCTGCGCATCTTGCCGGAGGCTTTTTATTTCACAGGACGCAATTTCCTGTGAAAGAACAAAAGTGTGCTTCGCACACCCCGCGGATTATTGCTTTGGCAGCGCAGCTTTTGTTCCGCGCGCGAGCAGGCTTCTTCTCTGCGAGCTGCGCATCTTGCCGGAGGCTTTTTATTTCACAGGACGCAATTTCCTGTGAAATAAAAAAGGTGCAAGACACATCTCTGTGACAGCCCCTTTGCCTATTTATATTAACAGCCTCATCTGTTGGGCAGATTCTCTTCAATGTATCCTTATTATAACGTCCTCCCCATACCCCACCTGCTCATTAGGATAGTCTGCAAATTCCGGCAGTGGCCTGGCACCTCTTCTCAGATATGCTTTTACCTTATCTCCGTACAGATAGGGATCATTCCCTTCCACGATCCCCCACTGCATCAGCAGAGCTGCGGCCGCTGAGACAAAAGGTGCTGCAAATGAGGTACCGCTGACGACTGCATATCCTCCACCAGGCGCTGTCGTTCTGATGTCTACTCCTGGTGCCACGAGATCAGGCTTCCGCTTTCGCGGGAATCTGGTATCTCCTCTTCCTGAAAAATAGGCATACGAGCCTGTTCTGGAATTGTACGCGCCTGCCGTCAGCACTTTTTCTGCCGTAGACGGGATCGTCAGCGTCGTTTCTGCCGACGGTCGCAGAAATCCCGTTCCCTCATTCACTGCCTCAATCCCGGGAAGCCACAGATCATATGCTCCGTCACGGATGCGCTGCGGCAGCAGTTCAATCCCCCAGATCCCGGGTGTAAGATACCTTCCTTCCGGGATAAAATCGAGATAGATCTCCTGATCGGCACTGTACGGGGATGGTTCCCCGTAATAGATCAGCAGTTCCGTGCCCGACAGCCTTGCCCTTATAATTCCCGGCTTCCCGGATGACCGGATCACTGTGCGCTCTCCTGACGGAGCGATCACCGTCACATCAAATTCATCCGCATAATTTTTCCACAGCTGAAGGTTCAATACAGTCTCATACTCTGAAATGGCAAACTCTGTCAGCTGCACTTCATCTTCCTGCAGATTGCCCGCCGCATGCCCCCGTCCTGCCCCTTCATTTCCGCTGCCCGCCACAATTACATTTTTCCAGACTCCTGCCATATTGTTCAGATATGCCTCCAGCAATGATGTTCCGCCATGTGTTCCTTATTACTAAGGGATTCGAGAATGTCCCGGCATTCTTGCTGCGAACGCGAGAGTCATCTTACATTTGATAGTAACGTGTATTTTGATACGCAAACACAAGATCAATACTCTGATCTCCGTTCACAACAATCTTCTCAATCAGTTCTGTGACCATTTCTCTTCCCACTTCGGATATCTCTCCGCCTTTGATCCATCTCTCAATCCAGTTTTCTTGATATGCTCCGGCTTCTCTGCTTCTCTCTCTTTCCTGCTCTGTCTGCCGGATCTTTTCTCCGATCTCATCTTCCTGCTTTTTATATTCTTCCTTGTATGCGCGACATTCTTCTTTATCCAGAATGCCTTCCACATAATTTTCATAAATCCTTTTTCTGTATTTCTGCACATCTGCGAGTTTCTTCTGAAGTCTTTTTATCTGTCGCTCCGTTTCCTGGCATCTCTTCTGTATCACCTTTCTCTGTTCTGCCGCCTCTGCCAGTGCAATTCTGTCGCCTTCTTCCAGTATCTGCCCGGTCTGTCTTTGAAGCTCATTTATTACAATCGAATCAAGCACTTCTTTTTTTATGAAATGAGAATAGCAGACCGTGTTGCCTTTTCTGTGATAACACCCGCACTCATAACCGTCCCTGCCGCTGACCCGCTGAAGATGATATCCGCAGTCTCCGCAGACCAGTATTCCCGCATACGGATTCACCCGCCGGATCTGACTTCCGCCTCCCAATGTCCGCGTTCTTTTTTTCATCATTTTCTGTGTCCGTTCAAACACGTCTTTCCCGATAATCGCTTCATGCATTCCCTCCACGATATCCTGCTGTTCTTCAGGAATATAACGGTATTTCTCTACTTTATAGGAAATTTTTTCCGTTTTATGCTGCACCTTGGCTCCTGTATAAACCCTGTTTTTCAAAATATGATTAACCGTCGGATAAGCCCATCCCTTTCCTCCGGTTTTCTCCCACGCATTCGAATAATTCAGTCCCTGCACTTTTCTTTTATACTCTGACGGCGTCATGACCCCCTCCCGGTTCAGCATCTTTGCAATGCCATCCCGCGAATAGCCCGCCAGATACAGCGTGAAAATCCTCTTTACGATTTCTGCCGCTTCTTGATCCACCAGAAAACGATGTTTATCCATCGGGTCTTTCACATAGCCATACGGCGCAAAACCGGACACAAACTGTCCCCGTTTTTTCTGAACCGCAAGTGCCCCTCTGATTTTTTTCGATATATCGCGGCTGTACATATCGTTGAATAAAGTCTTAAACTGCGCCAGCTCCTCGTTGCTGTGGCAGCTTGTATCTACGCCATCCAGGATTGCAATATACCGGATGCCGAGCGATGGAAAAATACGCTCGATATAATTACCGGTTTCGATATATTCACGCCCGAGCCGGGAAATATCTTTTGTGATCACACCCTCAATCTTTCCCCGATAGATGTCATCCATCATCCTCTGAAATTCCGGTCTGTTTGCAAAATAAAGTCCCGAATATCCATCATCCATATAAATGTCTGCAAGTTCCAGATCCTCAGTTCTTTCTACATACTCCCGGATCATTTTGATCTGATTCTCAATACTTTCACTGATTTTATTTTCCCCGTCGTCTTTTGACAGACGACAGTACGCAGCCATCTGACAGGGTCTTCCGCTCCGGGTTTCCATATCACTCCGCAAATCTTTTATCTTCAATCTGCTCTCCCGTCTGCCTGTACGCGCAGCCCTTTCCCATGCTCTGCCTTTTCCGGTTCGCCCATCTCCGGATCTGTCATCTTTCGTTCTGCCAGATTCTGAATACACTGCTTTAATGTCCGCTCTCCCGCAAATGAGACATGAACCTGGTATCCTGCATAATGATACCGGATCTCCGCCGTCTGAACTGTCTGATTTTCCGCAGCTTGGTCCCGTATCGTTTCCCTCTGCATAACTTCACTTTGCATTTTCTTCTTTTGAGCTTCCATTTTCCCGACAGGATCCTCTGCATCTGACTCTTTTATCTGCACGTTAGACAGGTTCTCAACAGCCTTGGATAATCCCTCCATGCCATATGTCTCCGCACATCGGATGTTCTCCCTATATCCTATGCCAACAGGATTGTACTATATAAAAAAGGACCCGGAATTCACAAAAATTCCAAGTCCTTTTTTATATTAGCAACAAGAATGCCTCGATATTCCTGTTGCAGGGTACACGTCATACATCTGCATGACATATTTCTCCCGTGAAACTACGCTCTCACTTTTTTGTCATCTGTTTTTTCCAAAAGCTTCTTCACACCCTGAATCGCTACCAGCACACCAAGGATCAGCAGTAATACTGCAAAGATCAGCTGCAGTGTATTTCCAAGATCCAGACCTGTTGTAACAAATGCTTTTGAGAGCCTTACGATGGTCATGCCCAGCGCAGTAAATGTAACTGCCATCATGAATACCATCGGGATCCAGAGCATACAGCCCTGACGTTTTGTCTTCTTCAGGAACACTGCACATGCTACCAGCGCAAGCACTGACAGCAGCTGGTTTGCTGAACCAAACAGCGGCCAGATCTCCGCATATCCGACTTTTGTCAGCAGATAAGCCAGTACAAGAGTAATGACTGTAGCAAAATATTTATTGGTTACTACCTTTAAGAACGGGCTCATATTCTCCTCATCTGTATC
>CAKRNX010000195.1 GCA_934371475.1 uncultured Lachnospiraceae bacterium | reverse complement strand
GCCATAGAGTCTGGCAGGGATAACCTTTGTATTGTTCAGTACGAGACAGTCATCAGGGGTCAGGTAATTGATAATCTCCTTAAAAATATGATGTTCTGTTTTGCCGGTCACTTTATCCAGAGTCATCAGTCTGGACGCCGACCTGTCTTCCAGTGGATCCTGTGCAATCAATTCCTGCGGAAGATCATAATAGAAATCAGATGTCTTCATGATATATTCCATTCCTCTCATTTTACTTTATTACCACAAGCAGCAAGCCAGTCGGTCATACTTGCATGGGTATTTGATTTTCAGGTGTTTTTCCATTTATTGTGATTGTTTTCACAACGCCAACATTGTATCACAAAATCCGAAAAAAATCTTAATATTTTTCCCGGAACATAAAACCGCCGCAGCAAACAGCCATTCTCATAACAGCACATTTGTTGCGGCAGTTTTCTTATTTTATTCTGTCTGGACAGAGACTCCCCTCTTCAGTTCGATAAAAGACGGACATTCTCCGTGTTCTTCATCAAACATCACATCCTGTGCGAGCAGATGCCAATGCCCTTCCTCTGTCTCTGCAATGGAAACAGAACAGTTGCCCGGAACACCTTCTCCCCAAAAATGAGCAATATCAAAATCCTCTTTGATATTGGCCAGCAGAGCTTTCAGGGCAGCACCGTGTACAGACAACAGGATCACATCTTGTTCCCACTCTGTTTTGGCTGCAAGATCGCTCAGAAAAATACCGGTCCTGTCAATCAGCTGCTGAAAATTCTCTCCGCCTTCGGGTGCCTGATATTTCTCAGGATCCTTGAAAAAATAGCAAAATTCCGGAGCCGGGTGAGGATAGTCCGGGTTTACCGTAGAGTATCCTTCATAAATTCCAAAACCAATCTCCATCAGGCGGGGATCCGTCGCAATCTCCAGATCTTTTCCGGCAGCCTCCAGCACCAGACGGGCAGTTTCTGATGCCCGCTTTAAAGGACTGCTGATGACCCGTGTAAAGGGAATATCGGCCATGCCGCGTCCTACCCGACTTGCCAGCTCTCTTCCATTTTCATTCAGTTCAATATCTGTCTGCCCCTGAAAGCGGTACAGACGGTTCCACTCTGTCTGCCCATGGCGGATCATATAGATTTTCATATCGCACTCCTCTTGATCAGGAACGGATCTCGATACCCATAGCCTCCAGACCATTCCAGATCTTCTTCATAGCCGCTGTAATATCAGCTTCCTCCAGAGTTCTGTCTTTTGCACGGAAGCTGATGGAGTAAGCCATCGATTTGAATCCCGGTCTGATCTGCGCTCCTTCGTAAATGTCAAACAGATGATAGCTCTCCAGGATCTTTCCACCTCTCTGCTCGATCACATCCTCAATCTGACCTGCCAGGATCTGTCTTGGAACAATCATACTGATATCTCTGCTTACTGCCGGGAAGCGTGCAATGCCGGTGTATTTTCTGTCAAAGGAAGCTTCCTCTACAATATACGGCATATCAAGCACTGCCACATATGTCTTCTCACCAAGTCCGTAATTCTCCATGACCAGCGGATGTACTTCGCCCAGATATCCGATCTTTCTGCCGTTGTAAATGACATCAGCCTGACGTCCCGGATGCAGGAACGGCTTCTTATCAGAGGGATCATAGTGCTTTTTGCCTCTCATGCCCACTTTTTCAAGAAATTCCTCGATTACACCCTTCATGGTGAAGAAATCTCCCTCGCCGTACATCCCCAGTGTGAACTGCATTCTCTCATCCGGCAGCTCTGTCAGCGGCAGGCTCTTGGGCAGATAAATATTTCCCAGTTCATAAAGTTTTACATTCTTATTTCTGTGATTATAGTTAAACGCCAGAGAAGAAAGCATTCCGTTCAGGGAAAGTGTTCTCATAATACTGAAATCTTCGCCCAGCGGATTGGAAATCTGAATTGCCTGACGCACCGAAGAATCAGCCGGGATCAACAGCTTGTCATATACTTTCGGGCTTTCAAAAGAGTAGCACATTCCCTGTGAAAATCCGCAGAACTCCGCAATATCACGGGCCACTTCCTCAATGCGCATCTTCTTTGATTTCTTTCCGGTCGTCGCTTCGCCGGAAGGCAGTGTGGTCGGAATGTTTGCATATCCGTAAAAACGGGCTACTTCCTCCGCCAGGTCAGCTGTACGGAAAATATCATGGCGGAATGTCGGCGCAATCACTTCATTGGTGGCAGGATCATAGTCCAGTTCAATCTTCTTGAAATATCCCAGCATTTCCTCAGCGGAAACATGGGTGCCAAGCAGCGCATTGATGCGGTCAGGCTCAAACTTCACACGCACTGGCTCTTTCACCCTGCTGTATACATCTACCATACCGCCTACTACTTCACCTGCGCCAAGCTCTTCAATCAGCTGGCAAGCTCTGTCGATGGCATCCTTTGCATTGTTGGGATCCAGACCCTTTTCAAACTTGCCGGAAGCCTCTGTACGCAGACCGATTCTTTTAGCCGAAAGACGGATATTGGTTCCGTCAAAACAGGCCGCCTCAAACATCATGGTCTTTACATCATCTGTAATCATGGAGTTCTCACCGCCCATGATACCGGCGATACCTACTGATTTCTCACCGTCACAGATCATCAGAACGTTTTCATCCATCTGCCGTTCCTGACCGTCCAGAGTCACAAACTTCTCATCGTGGGCAGCGCGGCGGACAATGATCTCATGTCCTGCCAGCTGATCATAATCATATGCATGCATGGGCTGTCCGTACTCTTCCATCACATAGTTTGTGATATCAACGATATTGTTGATCGGACGGATGCCGGCAGCGGCCAGTCTTCTCTGCATCCACTTCGGTGACGGTGCAATATGAATATTTTTTACGACCCTCGCACAGTATCTCGGACACAGATCTGGGTCTTTAACCGTTACTTTCACATAATCATTGGCATCTTCACTGTTTCCGGTAGGTGTTACAACTGGGGGATGAAACTCCTTGTGGAATGTGGCAGCTGCCTCTCTCGCAATACCGATTACGCTGAAACAGTCTACACGGTTGGATGTAATCTCATATTCAAATGTTACATCATCAAGCCCCAGAGCCTTAATTGCGCTGGAACCTACCTCGGCGTCCTCCGGGAAAATATAGATACCGTATTCCGGAGCTTCCGGATACATATCTCTGCTGGATCCCAGCTCCTCGATAGAGCACATCATGCCGTTTGATTCAATGCCGCGCAGCTTTCCTTTTTTGATAGGGATACCGCCCGGTGTCATTTTGCCGTCATGGCCTCCGGCAACTCTTCCTCCATCCAGCACAACAGGCACCTTGTCTCCTTCTTTTACATTAGGAGCACCTGTCACGATCTGAATCGTCTCAGTTCCGATATTTACCTGACAGATAATCAGTTTGTCCGCATCGGGATGGCGCTCAATCTTTTCAATCTGACCGATCACGATCTTGTCCAGATCAGCGTCGGCTCTGACAAAACCTTCTACTTTCGTACCGCTCAATGTCATCGCATCGGTATACTCCTGGGCAGTCACATCGAGATCCGGAACATATGCTTTAATCCATGATAATGTTGTATTCATCTGATACCTCCGTTTTTCTCATCGGCAGCAGAACTGATTCTGTGCCGTCACTCTTCTTTGATTAGAACTGCTTCAGGAAACGGTAATCGTTCTCATACAGCAGACGCATATCGTCAATCTCATATTTCAGCAGCGCGATACGCTCCAGGCCGACGCCGAAAGCGAAACCAGTATATTCTTCCGGATCAATGCCACACATCTCCAATACATGAGGATGTACCATTCCGCAGCCCAGGATCTCAATCCATCCGCTCCCCTTACAGAAACGACATCCTTTTCCACCGCATTTGAAGCAAGATACATCCACCTC
>CAKRNX010000194.1 GCA_934371475.1 uncultured Lachnospiraceae bacterium | reverse complement strand
ACTGAAGTCCGGCAAGGAAAAACTGATGAACAGTGCACAGAAGCTGTTCGAAAAAGTTTACCAGGCACAGGCCGGTGCAGCAGGCGCAGCCGGAGCTAATCCGGGCGCAGGCTCACAGAGTACAGGATCCGCACCGGATGATGATGTGGTTGACGGAGACTACAGAGAGGTCTGATCTGAAATAACAGACAGCGGAGAGAGAATACCAGCTGTGAGGTGGTTTCCATCTCGAAGCAAGAATACAGGGATATTCCTGAACCGTTTTGATGAAAAGATAAACAGAAAGATAACTGATGGGGTTGTGGCGATGAAACTGCCGGGATACCGGGCGGGAGCGCCACAGCCCCGCAGTGGGTAAATGGGTACTGCCTCCGGGTAGGTATCTGATGAGAGGGTAATTAAGATGGCAGAGAATAAAAGAGATTATTATGAAGTCCTTGGCGTGGATAAAAATGCAGATGATGCCACGCTGAAAAAAGCGTACAGAACGCTGGCCAAAAAGTACCATCCTGATATGAATCCCGGAGATAAGGAAGCAGAAAAAAGGTTTAAAGAGGCTTCTGAGGCATACGCAGTGCTGAGTGATCCGGATAAGAGACGGCAGTACGATCAGTTTGGTCATGCAGCGTTTGAAGGAGGCGCAGGCGGAGCGGGAGGATTCGGCGGTTTCGATTTCAATTCCGGTGATATGGGTGACATTTTCGGAGATATTTTCGGAGATCTGTTCGGCGGCGGCAGAAGACGCGGACCGGCCAACGGACCGATGCAGGGGTCTGATGTGCGGGCCAGTGTGCGGATCACTTTCGAAGAGGCAGTGTTCGGCTGTGAAAAAGAGCTGGATATCAATCTGAAGGATGAATGTGCGACCTGTCACGGTACAGGCGCAAAGCCGGGTACAACACCGATTACATGTACCAAATGTCACGGAAAAGGCCAGATTGTATACAGCCAGCAGTCACTGTTCGGTATGGTGCAGAATGTGCAGACGTGTCCGGACTGCCGTGGTACCGGTAAGATCATCAAAGAGAAATGTTCAGACTGCGGCGGAACAGGATATATCAGCAACCGTAAGAGGATCCAGGTATCGATCCCGGCAGGTATCGACAACGGACAGAGCATTCGGATCCGAGGCAAGGGAGAGCCTGGCATCAACGGCGGACCGAGAGGAGATCTTCTGGTAGAAGTGATTGTGGCGCGCAGCCCGAAATTCGCACGTCAGGACAGAGATATCTTCACAAGCGAGGATATCAGTTTCCCCATGGCAGCTCTGGGCGGCGATCTGAAGATTGCCACAGTGGACGGAGATGTGATCTATACCGTAAAAGCCGGTACGCAGAGCGGTACCAGAGTACGTCTGAAAGGCAAGGGAGTTCCTTCTCTGAGGAATAAATCAGTCCGTGGTGACCATTATGTGACGCTGAATGTCAAAGTGCCTACCAAGATGAATGAGGAGGCCAAACAGGCGTTGAGAGAGTTTGACGCTGCCACAGGCAACAGCCTCAATCAGCCCATATCTGCGGAGGCTCCCGAGAAACCCAAGAAAAAAGGTATTTTTGATAAAATCAAAGAAACATTTGAAGATTAAAAATCGGGATAAGATAAAAGGATGGATGAAGTTCCTCTGCCATATGCCATGCAGGCAGGATCGGAAGCTCTGATATTGTGAGAATACGTTAGATCTCCCTTAAACAGATAAGATATTATTTGATCTGTTTAAGGGAGATTTTTTGTAAAACAGAATTTCAAATGGAAAATGAGATTGAAATGCCTGTTTGAAGAAGGAACAAAAAAACAGTTGCATTATAGAATGGAGTATAGTATAATTCTAACAATTTAGGATGAAATAGAACAATGGAGAAAAGAGCGTTCACTCTTTTTTTTTGCGCATGAAGAGGAAAGGAAAAAGGTGAGATTATGGAAAAAGCATTTCTAATCCTTGAGGTTGGTACAGTATTCCGGGGAACCGGCATCGGCTCAGACCGTGAAGTGATCAGTGAGATCGTATTTAACACGTCTATGACCGGATATCTGGAGGTTTTGACCGATCCTTCCTACGCCGGGCAGGCGGTGACGATGACATATCCGCTGATTGGTAACTATGGAATTTGTTATGATGATATGGAGTCAGGACGCCCTTGGCCGGATGGCTTTATTGTAAGAGAATTATCACGTCTTCCCAGTAACTTCCGTTCTACTGATACGATACAGAATTTTCTGTCCAAGTATGATATCCCGGGTATCGCAGGGATTGATACCCGTGCCCTCACAAAGATTCTCCGCGAAAAAGGTACGATGAATGGTATGATTACCAGAACCGAATATCAGGATCTTTCAGAAATTCTTCCCCGTTTAAAGGCATATACGACAGGTAAGGTTGTAGAGAAAGTAACCTGTGCGGAAAAATATGTGCTGCCGGGCGAGGGACCGAAGGTTGCGCTGCTTGATCTGGGAGCTAAGAGAAATATTGCGAGAAATTTAAACCAGAGAGGATGTCAGGTGACAGTTTACCCGGCGCTGACCACGGCCGAAGAAATCATCGCAGATCAGCCGGACGGCATCATGCTTTCCAATGGACCGGGAGACCCCAAGGAATGTACCTCTATTATAGAAGAGATCAGAAAACTTTATGAGACGGATATCCCGATCTTTGCGATTTGTCTGGGACATCAGCTGATGGCTCTGGCTACCGGCGCAGATACCCACAAGATGAAATACGGTCACCGCGGAGGCAATCACCCGGTGAAAGACCTGTCCACCGGAAGAGTGTATATTTCCTCTCAGAATCACGGTTATGTGGTAGATACGGACAAGCTGGATCCCAAGGTGGCGGTGCCTGCATTCCGCAACGTGAATGATGGCACCAACGAGGGACTGTCTTATACCGGCAAAAACATTTTTACCGTACAGTTCCATCCGGAAGCCTGCCCCGGACCGCAGGACTCAGGATATCTGTTCGACCGTTTTATGAAGATGATGGAGGTGAATAAGAATGCCTAAGAATCCCGACATTAAAAAAGTACTGGTAATTGGTTCTGGCCCTATTGTCATCGGACAGGCGGCCGAATTTGACTATGCAGGCACACAGGCCTGCCGTTCACTGAAAGAAGAAGGCATCGAGGTTGTACTGCTCAACTCCAACCCGGCAACAATCATGACGGATAAGGATATCGCAGATCATGTCTATATTGAGCCTCTGACGGTAGAGGTGGTAGAGCAGCTGATTCTGAAGGAAAAACCGGACAGCGTGCTTCCGACACTGGGCGGACAGGCCGGACTGAATCTGGCCATGGAGCTGGAGGAGAGAGGATTTTTCAAAGAACATAATGTGCGCCTGATCGGTACTACGGCAGAGACAATCAAGAAGGCCGAGGACCGTCAGGAATTTAAGGATACCATGGAGAAGATCCATGAGCCGGTGGCAGCTTCCAAGGTCGTACACTCCCTGGAGGCAGGAGAAGTATTTGCCGAGAAGATCGGCTATCCGGTTGTACTTCGTCCGGCTTACACGCTGGGCGGCAGCGGCGGCGGCATTGCCTACAATCATGAGGAGCTGGTAGAGATCCTCTCCAACGGCCTGCGTCTGAGCCGTGTCGGAGAAGTTCTGGTAGAGCGCTGTATTTCCGGATGGAAAGAGATCGAGTATGAGGTAATGCGTGATGGTGCCGGCAATGTGATTACCGTCTGCAACATGGAAAATATCGACCCGGTCGGCGTGCATACCGGAGACAGTATCGTAGTGGCTCCCTCTCAGACTCTGGGAGACAAAGAGTACCAGATGATGCGTACTTCCGCGCTGAATATCATCAGCGAGCTGAAGATCACCGGAGGCTGCAACGTGCAGTTTGCGCTGCATCCGGAGAGTTTTGAATACTGTGTCATCGAGGTA
>CAKRNX010000193.1 GCA_934371475.1 uncultured Lachnospiraceae bacterium | reverse complement strand
CAGAAGAAAGAGGGAAGTCAGGTGAAATTCCTGCACGATCGGGTCACTGTAATCACCAGAACCACAGGCCGTTATTTTGTCCATTGCAATATTGCGAGAAGGATGGCCGACGGGGTGTAGTCAGGAAACCTGCTCAGTGATTTTGGAATGCTTCCCGTCAAAGCTAATGCCAAAGAGATCATCGAGGTGTAATATTTGACGCGCAGGGATGCGCGTTTTTTTGTTTCACAGGAAATTGCGTCCTGTGAAACAAATAGTCTCCGGCAGGGTTCACATTGTCCGGTGGACAATGGTTTTGCGTCGACCGAAACGGAGTGCAACAAGAATGCAGGGGCATTCCTGAATGATTGGTATGGCGGTATTTTCAGATTACAGTAAAAATATGTATGTGCCGGAAATAACCGGCTGAAATGGAGGAAAAATGAAGAAGAAACTGATTTGTGTATTACTGGCAGGATGTATGGCAATGGCTCCTGTGACAGCGGGATTTGCTGCTGAGGCAACGACGGAGGCTGCTTCTGAGAGTGAAAAAAAGACAGAGTATCCGCTGACGATTTCCAACTTTAACTATGAAAAGGAAGCTGTTGAGGAAACTTTTGAAAAAGCTCCTGAAAAAGTGATTACATTCTGGAATAACTCTGTAGAGACAATGCTGGCCCTTGGACTGGGCGACCGTGTGATCAGCGCAGTCGGCGTGGACGAGTCAAGTATTCTTCCGGAGCTGCAGGATGAGTTTGACAAGATGGTTGCAGGAAAAGAATACAATGCGTTTACTGATTCCAATGCGGCTATGAGCAAAGAGTATGCGATTATGCTGGAGCCGGATTTCATCCTGGGATGGAAGTCTACTTTCTCAGACAAGACCATCGGCGATGTGGATTACTGGCAGGAGAATGGTGTAAATACTTACATTGCGCTGAACTCAAACGATATCAGTGAGTACAGAACGGTAGAGAATGAGTATACCGATATCCTGACCCTGGGTGAGATCTTTGACGTACAGGATAAGGCAGAAGAGATCGTGAGCGAGATCAAAGATGAAGTTGCCCGTGTAACAGAGGCTGTTGCAGGACAGGAAAAACAGAAAGTTGTTGTTGTAGAGTTTATGAAAGACTCGATCTGGAACTATGACAAAACCATGCTGGTCGGCGATATGGTAGCTCAGATGGGCGGAGAGCTGATGGATCTGCCGAGTGATATCGGAGCAGAAGATCTGCTGAATGCGGATCCGGATGTGCTGTTTATTATCGGAGATGATGAAAAAGTAGCGGACTTTATGGCAAATGAAGCTTACGGAAGCCTTTCCGCTGTACAGAATGAGAGAGTATTTCCGTTGGATCTGAGTGATGTATATACCAGCGGTATCCGTACGATCCGTGGTCTGAATGCCATTGGCAAGGCTCTGTATCCGGATCTTTACACAGAAGAATAAGACCGGAGAGTACAGTAAAATGAAAAAGGGAGAGAATGGTCTGATAAAAAGCAGGCCGGCTTATATTACCACAGCACTTCTGCTGCTGGCGGTACTGATTTTTTCTCTCCTGCTGGCTGTGACATTTGGCTCCGTGCGCATTCCTTTCCGGGATGTGTACGGAGTCATCCTGTATAAGCTGGCAGGGATCGGAGATGCAGCTGCATATGGCAGCGGAAAAGTGCGGGATGTAGTATGGCTGATCCGTCTGCCCAGACTCCTGTTGGCTATGAGCGTGGGGATGGGGCTGGCGATCTGCGGCGTGATCATGCAGGCAGTGGTGAAAAATCCTCTGGCAGAACCTTATACGCTGGGGATTTCTTCCGGTGCATCTCTGGGAGCTACTGTGGCGATCCTGATGGGGATCGGAACGATGTTTGGATCCAATTATGTGGGTGTCATGGCGTTTTTGGGAGCTTTCGGCATTTCTCTGGCTGTAGTGGGGATTTCCAACCTGGGAGGCAGAGCCACATCCGTGAAGCTGCTGCTGGCGGGTATGGCGCTCAGCTCTATCTGCAGTGCATTTTCCAGTTTTATTGTTTATTTTGCTCATGACCGGGACGGGATCAAAGATGTGAGTTACTGGCTGATGGGAAGTTTTGCCGGCGCGTCCTGGGATAACCTGACAATTTTGTTTCCGGTTGTCATTCTGGCTTTTTTCTTTTTCTGGAGTCAGTACCGCAATCTGAATCTGATGCTGCTCGGGGATGAAGTTTCCATTACCCTGGGAACGGATCTTCACCGCCTGCGCCAGATTTATCTGCTGGTGTCTGCGGCGGTCGTCGGCTTTGTCGTGTATTCTTCCGGTACGATTGGTTTTGTGGGCCTGATTATTCCCCATCTGGTGCGGATGATCTTTGGAACAGATCATAAGAAAATTCTGCCGATCTGTGCACTGGTGGGAGGTATTTTTCTGGTATGGGCAGATGTGCTCTGCCGTGTGATTATACCGGGAATGGAACTGCCGGTGGGTATTCTGACATCCATGATCGGTGCGCCCTGTTTTATCTATCTGATGGTTCACAGACGGTACGGCTTCGGAGGTGCAAAAGAATAATGAAGATTGATGTGGAAAAGCTGAGAGTACAGTTTGGAGATACAGAGATCCTGAAAGGGGTCGACCTGGAAGTGAAAGATCAGGAATTTGTCGGCGTGATCGGTCCCAACGGAAGCGGAAAAAGCACACTGCTGAAATGTATCTACCGTGTGCTGGAACCCAATGCAGGCCTGGTGGTGCTGGACGGCAAAAAGCTGAAGGATTATCCGGTGAAGGAATCGGCAAAAAAAGTAGCAGTGGTGGCGCAGCATAATTATTACAATTTTGAATTTTCCGTGCAGGAGGTTGTTATGATGGGGCGTGCACCGCACAAAAGGACGCTGGAGCGCGATAATGCGAAAGATTTTCAGCTGGTACATGAAGCACTGAAAAAGGTGAACATGGAAGAGTTTGAGGAGCGCACCTTCTCCACGCTTTCCGGCGGAGAGCAGCAGCGTATTATTCTGGCACGGGCACTGACCCAGCAGACGCCGTGTCTGATCCTGGATGAGCCCACAAATCATCTGGATATCAAATATCAGCTGCAGCTGATGGATATTGTAAAAGGGCTGGGACTTACGGTCATATCGGCGATACACGATCTGAATATCGCAGCCATGTACTGCGATAAGCTGTTTGTGATGAAAGACGGAAAGATCGTGGGATACGGCACACCGGAAGAAATGCTGACAAAAGAGCGGATCAGGGAAATCTATGAGGTAGATGCGGAAGTCATGAAGGACTCACAGGGGCATCTTCATATTTTGTATTTCCCCGCACACTGGTCAGGAGCATATGTATAAAAGTATAAGATAAAATTCAGGGAGGTTTTTTATGAGAAAAGTAGCAATTCTGACGTGTCTTCGTTCGAATGATGTCTGTGCAAGAGTAGGCTGCCTGAAAGCTTTTAAAAATAAAACAGCCTTTTTCGAAGAGTATCCGCAGGATACGGAGCTGACTGCCATGATGACCTGCAACGGCTGTCGCAGCATGAAGGAAGAAGATCCGAAAGACGATAAGGGGATGCAGGAAAAGGTGGAGCGTCTGGTAAAGGAAGGCGTGACAGATGTACATGTAGGAGTCTGTCGTCTCTCATCTAAGGGAACCGAATGCCGCAGGATCACGCAGATCTGCGAGATGATTGAAGAACAGGGGATCCATGTAGTGAGAGGAACCCATCAGGAGAAATAAGGACTGTGCTGCACAGTTCCTGGAAGAATAGGCAGGGCAAAGAGCAGCAGCGAGCGGATAGTTGCAATCCGCTTTGTTGCCTGTTTCGGTTAAAATATAGCACAGATACAAAACAATCAATGTCATTCAGTTAAGTTCAGATTAACGAAATAAAGTATATCACATCTTCAAAAACATAGGAAGCATTGTTTA
>CAKRNX010000192.1 GCA_934371475.1 uncultured Lachnospiraceae bacterium | reverse complement strand
TCCGGGCACCATCCCAGAAGTGCTACGTAGTTCACGATCGCTTCTGTTACAAATCCCTGTTCCAGCAGATCTTCAAAAGAAGAATGTCCGCACCGTTTGCTCAGTTTGCGGTGCTCTGCATCTGTGATCAACGGGCAGTGTACATAAACCGGAATATCCCAGCCAAATGCTTCATACAGACGATTATATTTCGGTGCGGAAGAAAGATATTCGTTGCCACGCACCACATGCGTAATTCCCATCAGGTGGTCATCTACCACATTTGCAAAATTGTATGTGGGATATCCGTCAGATTTGATCAGAATCATATCATCCAGCTCTGAATTAGGCACCTCAATCTCACCATAAATCTCATCGACAAATTTTGTTGTTCCCTCGTTCGGTACATTCTGGCGAATTACGTAAGGCACTCCGGCAGCAAGCTTCTCTTCCACTTCCTCCTTGGAAAGGTGAAGACAGTGCTTATCGTATACCACGATCTCTTTTCCCGCCACTTCCTGTTTTAAGGACTCCAGACGCTCTTTATCGCAGAAACAGTAATATGCCTCGCCCTTATCAATCAGCTCCTTGGCATATTTTAGATAGATACCGGCTTTCTGGCGCTCACTCTGCACATACGGTCCTACCCCGCCGTCCTTATCCGGACCTTCGTCATGGATCAGGCCTGTCTTCTGCAGAGTACGGTAAATAATATCAACCGCCCCCTCTACATAGCGTTCCTGATCGGTATCTTCTATACGCAGCATAAATGTACCGCCTGCATGCTTGGCAATCAGATATGCATAAAGTGCTGTTCTCAAATTTCCCACATGCATCCTGCCAGTGGGGCTGGGTGCAAATCTTGTTTTTACATTTGACATTTTAACTCTCCTTCTGTAATTTATTTAAATTCAATGCGCTTGGAAATGCTGAGTGCCACTGCCATCTCTGCCATCAGAAACAGGATCGATGTTCCCCCGTAACTGACAAACGGCAGTGTAATACCGGTCGTCGGGATCAGATTAATGACAACGGCGATATTCAATACAACCTGAAGTGCAATATGCACAAAAATGCCGGACGCAATCAGCGATCCCAGCAGATCCGGTGCATTCTGCGCAATGAAAAACAAACGATACAGCAAAAACACAAAAAGCAAAATAACCATAGCGGCACCAAAAACGCCAAGTTCTTCGCAGATAATTGAAAAGATCATATCATTCTGCGCTTCCGGGAGCGCCCCAAGCTTCTGAGTACTGTTTCCCAGACCCTTGCCGAAAAACCCGCCGGAACCTATGGCATACAATCCCTGCATAACCTGATAGCCTCCTTCGGAAGGATGTGCTTCAGGATCCAGCCATACCATAATACGTCTCAGCCGGAAACTGCCTCCTGTTAGAGACGAACTGGACGCAAGCCAGACCATCACAAGAGCGAATATGACTACTACCCCTGCTGCCGCCACAAACGGAGCTGTCCTGGGATGCGCAATAAAAACCAAAACTGCAGTAATGCCGGCTATGATAATAGCCGTACTCATATTCTCAGTAAACACATACGTACACAGCGCCGCAACACCACCGACACTGCACACCTGAACCATTCCCTTTCTCTCCGCGATCCGGCTTCCTGTTTTCACAATCACACAGGGCAGAAACAAAATCACTGCCAATTTGGCCATCTCCGCAGGTTGGAAGGAAATCGGGCCAAAATAGATCCACCTCTTGGCTCCGTTTACCTCTCTACCGATGAATTTGGTCAAGACCAGCAAAATCACGGAAATTACATAAACATATTGTGAATATTTTGCAAACAGATGATAATCAAGCTGCGATACAATCAAAACCATAATCAACGACAGCACACTGATACCGGCCTGCTTCGCAAAATAAAACATATCATTTTCATAATTGACAGCAGCCTCATATGCGCTGGTACTGTAAAGCATAACTAGTCCGAAGCAGGTCAACAGTATGACTGCTGCCAGCAGGTTATAGTCATAGTAATCTCTGCCTTCCCCGCTTTTCTTTTTTCCCTGTATCTTCCGCAGCTGCGTGTTTCTGTTGTGCTGCGCGATTCTGCTATTGCCTGCCATAAATACTCCTGTCTTTCTTATGAGCGTCCTTTACCGCATAAACTGTACTATAGCACATCTCCAGCAATTTTTCCACTTATTCTTCACTTTGTTTTGCAGCCTCCGCCTTCAGAGCACGACGGTATACCAGTGCTGCCACTACAGCCGAAATCAGTTCGGAAACCCAGAATGCGTTCCAGACACCCATAGTGCCAAAAAAACGGCTCAGTACAAAAGCAGCCGGTAAAATCACTGCCACATAGCGGCAAACAGAAATTACCAGGGATTCTCCTCCCTTTCCAAGACCCTCCAGAGCACCGCAGGATGTCACTGAAATCGCTGATACCACAAATCCCGCACAAATTACTCTCAGTGCGGTTTCTCCCGCATGAATCGTATCCGGATTAGTGCTGAACATTCCTACCAGCCGACCGGGAATCAGCAGACACAAAACCATTCCCAACAGCATAATTGACGCACACATTCCCAGAGAAACTTCAAATATTTTCTTTACACGGGCATGTTCTCCTGCGCCGAAATTATATCCAATGACCGGTCGCATTCCCTGCACCAGACCATTCGCCGGCAGGTAAATAAATGTCTGCAATTTATAATACAGTCCAAGAATCACAACATAACTCTGGGAATAAGCTGCCAGGATCCCGTTCAGGCAGGATACTGTCAGAGACGGAAGAGCCATATTCAGAGTTGCCGGTATCCCGATCAGGTAAAGTTTTGATGTCGGAGCGCTCTTAGAAAACACATACTTTCCTTTTATTTCTACCGGGATTGGTTTTGTCTTATAAAAGACAAGATAAATAATGAGAGAGCTGACCTGCCCTATTCCCGTCGCGATTGCGGCACCTTCCATTCCCATAGCCGGGAAAATACCCATTCCAAAGATCAATAACGGATCCAGGATAATATTTACCAGACATCCTCCTGCAAGACCTATCATCGTTACCTTCATTTTTCCCACTGACTGAAAAATCTTTTCATAGGTAATACCCAGCATAATAATCAGTGAAAAAGAAAACGCAATATTTGAATATCTCAGCCCCAACTCAATCACATTTTTTTCTGAAGTGAATATTCCAAGAAATGAAGGCATCATACTAATAGTACCAATCATAATTACAATTCCATGTACTGCCGACAGCATCAGGCCCTTGCTGGCTGCCGTATTCGCCGCCGTCTGATTTTTTGCTCCCAGATTCATGGAAATGACTGCGGCAATACCTACTCCAAAACCTACTGCAACAGATGTAATAAAATTCTGTACCGGATATACCAGAGACAGCGCCGTCATAGCGTCTTCACTGATCTTCGCCACAAAAAAACTGTCTACGATATTGTACAGTGAGTTCACCAGCATAGAAAGTATCATTGGAAGTGCCATTGATACAAGCAGCGGAAATACCGGTTTTTCTTTCATATAATTCTGATTCATCTTTTTCTCCATTCTACTATCAGTTTATTCAAGTCAGTGAGCTACCATTACAGGCTGCAAAGCATCCGATTAATCTAATCCCAGCAATTCCTTTCTTTTATGACAGGACCCACACATTAAAAACGCCACACAATGACTCTCTCGAATCATTGTGTGGCGAAAAATAATCTGTCTCCAGATCAGAAAAATCCACACCGTAATTTTGGCATCTGTAGAGTAGCATGAAAAACGTCAGATGTCAACAATTAAAATATACTCATTTCGTATCCGAACCACATGAAACCGGTGCGTCAAAGCTGACATTATACGCATAGAAATTTTTGCTGTCCAGCTGTTCCTGAGTAACACGCAGCGCTTCACCGAAACGCTGGAAATGGACAATCTCCCTTGCTC
>CAKRNX010000191.1 GCA_934371475.1 uncultured Lachnospiraceae bacterium | reverse complement strand
TGGCACCGGGTCCCAGCTGATCCTCAATCCGCAGCAGCTGATTATACTTTGCCGTCCGCTCTCCGCGGCACGGTGCTCCGGTTTTAATCTGCCCGGCCCCCACTGCCACCGCAATATCTGCAATCATCGTGTCCTCCGTCTCTCCGGATCTGTGCGAAAGAATCATGTGGTATCCGTTTCTTCTGCCTGCCTCCATAGCTTCAAAGGCTTCCGTCAGTGTTCCGATCTGATTGACTTTTACCAGCACTGCATTTCCGGCTTTTCTTTCTGCCCCTTCCAGCACCCTTTTTTTATTCGTTACAAAAAGATCATCTCCCACCAGCTGTATCCGTCTTCCAAGCCGTTGCGTCAGCTGCTGCCAGCCTTCCCAGTCATTTTCATCCAGTCCATCCTCTATTGATGCAATCGGATAACTGCCGCACAGTTCTTCCAGATACCCAATCATTTCATCCCGGCTGCGCCAGATCTCTTTTCCCGCCATTCTGCTCTCTCCCGGGAAAAAATACGCCTGCTTTTCTTCCCGGTACAGCTCGCTGGCAGCTACATCCAGTGCAATCACAATATCTTTTCCCATCGTATATCCAGACGTCTCCACAGCCTCACAGATCGTCTGCAGAACTTCCCCGGCATCCTTTAAATCCGGTGCAAATCCGCCTTCATCTCCCACGGAAGTTACCATATTTTTTTCTTTCAGCGTATTCTTCAATGTGTGATAAATCTCAGCTCCCATCCGCAGGCCTTCTGAAAAACATTCCGCTCCCACCGGCATAATCATAAATTCCTGCAGATCTACCGTATTATCCGCATGGCACCCGCCATTGAGAATATTCATCATCGGCACAGGCATACGATGGGCAAAACTGCCGCCCAGATAACGAAACAGCGGCATGCCCCTCGACTTCGCCGCAGCCGATGCCACAGCCATGGATACTCCCAGAATCCCGTTTGCTCCCAGCCCTGATTTGCTCTCTGTCCCGTCCTTTCTGCACATCAGCCTGTCAATCTGCTCCTGTTCGTATACATTCTCACCAATAATTGCATCTGCCAGCACTGTATTCACATAATGGCATGTCTGCTGCACGCCCTTTCCCTGATATCGTTCCTCATGGTCCCGCAACTCCAGTGCCTCATGAACACCGGTCGATGCTCCCGAAGGCACCGCTGCCCGTCCTACTGTACCGTCTGCCGTCAATACTTCTGCTTCAACCGTAGGATTTCCTCTCGAGTCCAGAATTTCTCTGGCATAGATATCTGTAATCTCCATAAAATTACACATCACATACCTCCTGTATGATACCATCAGCTTCCTGAATCATCGGATGATCTTCCTGTATTCAGTTTTCCCGAAATTCTGAGAAAATATGTGATATTTCAAAAATATAGTTTTGGGGCAGAACAAACGTGTGCTTTGCACACCTCGAGGGCCACAACTTTGGCAGCACAACTTTTGTTCCGCGCGCGAGCAGGCTTCTTCTCTGCGAGCTGTGCAGTCTACACTCCGTTTCGGGATATTCTTGAATTATAACCCCGGATTAGACTGAACGTTCGGCTGTCCGCCTTCAAAAGGATTGAAATTGAAATTGTCTCCGCTGCCATTTCCGTCTTCACCGAAGAAATAGTTATAAAACTGCTCCATCATACTCTCATCACTGCCGCCGTCCATACCATACTCTTCATCCGGGTACAGGCCATACTGGTCATTTTCGTCATTATCCATATACGGAGCAGGATCCTGGCTGCCCTGATCGCCATCCTGTCCCGCTGCTGATACATCAGAAACGCCCTGCTGTAAAGTTACCTGCACTTCTCTGGATACATATGCACCATTCTGTGCATCCTGTACCTCAAGTGTAACAGTCTCACCGACATTGTAATAGGACAAGGTCTCTACCAGTGTCTCGGAAGAATCAATGCTGATGCCGTCAAAAGAAGTAATGATATCGCCCTTTTTCAGTCCGGCTGCCTCTCCTGCGGAACCTTCCGATACTTCATAAACGAAAGCACCCGCCGGCATATTGTACATCTGCTCTGCCTCACTGGATACCGGTACAACTGTGATGCCCATATATCCGTGATTATCAACCTTTTCCCTTGTCTGACGGTTGATCAGCTTTGAAAGTACCGGGATCGCTGTATCAATGGGGATCGCATATCCCATGCTCTCCGCATAGTCACCGGTAGCCTTGGCAGAACTGATACCGATCACCTCACCGCGTTTGTTCAGCAGAGCGCCGCCACTGCATCCCAGATTGATAGCTGCGTCTGTCTGCAGCTCTGTGAAAGTGCCCACATCTGTGGTAATCTCTCTCTCCAGAGCACTGATAATACCGCAGGTTACGGTCTGACCTGTTCCCAAGGCATTGCCTATCACAATAGCAGTCTCACCGACTTTCAGGTTTGCTGAACTTCCCAGTGTGGCAATCTTCAGCTGACTTAACACATTATCCGGAATATCGGACAGCTTAACTGCTACCACTGCCAGATCATACTGTGCATCCGTTCCCTTTGTCACTGCTGAAACAATTGCATCCTCCGGATCATCCGCATCTACACTGAAGCATACGGTCATCTCCTGCGCATCCTCTACTACATGCTTGTTGGTAGCAATCATCAGCTCCGTATCACTCTGTGCAATAATAATACCGGAACCTGCGCTCATGCTCTCCACTTCCTGGGTGCCATAATAATAATTCTCTACTTCCTGCACGGATTTGTTGGTAATAGCTACGATCGAAGGCATACAGTTCTCCACGATGCCTGATACATCCATAGCCACAATGCCATCATTTCCTGTGACCGTTGTCCCCAGCGTCTCCGCCGCATCCGCACTGGCCTTTGGCAGCTCCTCTGTCGCCGCCTCTGTTTCTGAAGATTCTGTTTCTGTCTCAGCTTCCATCTGTGCCTCTGTTTTATCATCTGTAAGCGAAAGCTTCACTCCGTTCTCTGCTCTGTCAGCATCCATATCCTCCGCTTCCGTCTCATCTGTCCCGGCAATCATCAACGATACCTCTTCCTCCGTCTGAGTCTGCTCGGCAGCCAGCGCCACATCCTGTCCGCCCTGCGCAAACGCAAGAGCAGCCAGCATCATTCCGCTGCTCAGCCAGACAGCGGCATATTTTTTGCTGTTCCATCCTTTCATTATACTGTGTCCCCTTTCCATGCGTACAGCCCTCTGTTCTTTTCTAATGTGTGTCTGAAAAACCATTTCTGCGGCTGCCGCATTTTTATCATTTTTATGTTTCTACTCTACCGTATCTTTGTGTTAAAACTGTGAAATTCCTGACATAATTTTCTGACATTCTGCCGGAGGCTTTTGTTATAGGAAATCGCAATTTCCTATGACATAAAAAACCTTGGGATATGAGAAAAGTTCCCATATCTCAAGGTTTAAATTTTTCTGTTGGACGCTAATCATTTTTACCTTTTTCAGGATAATGAAGTTTGTCCTTTACAACCAAATCTTATTATTTTCTGATCAGAAGAGACTCGCCTGTCATCTCCTTCGGTTTCTCCATTCCCATCATCTCGATCATGGTCGGAACAATATCTGCCAGTCGGCCGCCTTCTTTCAATGTATATGCGCTGTCATAGTTTACCAGAATGAACGGAACCGGATTGGTGGTATGAGCGGTATAGGGTTCTCCTGTCTCGTAATCTACCAGCTGCTCTGCATTTCCATGATCCGCACAGATAAACATCTGTCCGTCTACTTCCTTCAGAGCGTCTACTACGCGTCCCACGCACTCGTCTACAGTCTCAATCGCCTTGATGGCTGCTGACTCCACGCCGGTATGACCAACCATATCCGGGTTTGCAAAATTTGTGATGATCACATCATATTTGCCTGATTTGATCGCTTCTACGAATTTGTCGCATACCTCGTAAGCACTCATCTCCGGTTTCAAATCGTAGGTTGCTACCTTCGGA
>CAKRNX010000190.1 GCA_934371475.1 uncultured Lachnospiraceae bacterium | reverse complement strand
TTGCTGTTTTATTCGATTATGCTTCGTGCAGTATTAGGTCTTTTCCCTTACTTGGGAAAGGACTTTTATGTTTTATAACGCATGGCAGTGCCAGATAGCTGAGTACCCGTAATCTCCGAATTTTCTATATAAAAAAGCAATTTTAGAAAATTCAAAGGAGATTACGAAAATGACAAACAAACTTACATTAACAGAACAAGAAGAATTATTTGCAAAGGATTGTAAACTGATAAACCTTAAATACGAATATAACGGTTATACCGGAGATGAAAGATGGGCGATTATTACGGAATTATCTGTAAAAGAGCTTTGGGAGAAGTATCCCCTTGTTATAGAAAGATATTCTCCGTTTGTACATCTTTCCATTGCTCAGGGAGAGGTAATTGACGATGCAAACCGAAATGAGGACAAGTATGCAAAGAGAAGCAGTCGCACACTTGACTGCTATGGATATGACGATGAAATGTCCTCACAGTTCCATAAAGAACTTGCCATTATGTTTGACGACCCGTTTGAAAGAGCAGAGGAAGAAAGACTTGAACTGGAAAGAGAAGAATTGCGTCAGTGTGAAATCAGAAAAGCAAGAATAGCACTTTCAATGTTGCAGCCACTTCAAAGGGAACGCCTTATGAAGAATGTGTGCTGCGGTCTGAGTTCCAGAGTGATTGCAAAGCAGGAGGGCGTATATTACAGCTCCGTGGATAAGTCTATTGCAGCGGCAAAGAAAAACTTTATCAAATTTTATGAAAATCTCTGATTTTGGGTGTGCATTTCAGCACCCTTTGTCCAAATGAGTGAAGGGGTTATTTCATTCCGGATACGAATGACACTTTAAAAATTTGATTCTTGTGAGGTTATGTATATGAAAGAAAAAATGATTTGTCGTGGGGATTTATTCTACTATGACTTTGGAGATAACAGTGGTTCAGTACAAAGCGGAGAGCGTCCGGTGCTTGTCGTTCAGGCAGACGATTATAACCAGAATGCTCCAACGATTATTGTTGCAGCGGTTACAAGTGTAATCAAGAAAAGATATTTGCCATCGCACATTATTCTTGGCGAGGAGTTTGGACTGAAGAAACCGTCAATGGTTCTTCTGGAGCAAATTCGGACAGTCAATAGAGAGGATTTGCGTGAATACATAGGTACGGTAGATGACGATAAACTTTTCAGGCAGATAAACGCAACTTTGAAAAAGACTTTTGGACTTTGGGTTTACAAGCCGGAGGGAAAAGAAAATATTCGTTGTCTATGCCCGAAGTGCCTGAATGATTACATCCACAATCCGGACTATATTGTAAGGCGACTTGACCCATTTGCAAAGCGAAAAGACAGATGTGATAAGTGTGATGGAGATGGTTGGGATTATGTTGTTACCGACAGATATTCGTCAAAGAAAGAAAAGAGGTGTAAGAATGTCTAATAGCAGTGTAAAGAAGCTGAGTTATAATGTACCTCTTTGGCATAAGCCTAATTTGTCGATTGAAGAAGCATCTATATATTCCAATATTGGAACAGGAAAACTTTATGAAATGACGGAAAAGCAAGATTGCCCGTTTGTACTTTGGATAGGAAGCCGCCGAATGATAAAGCGAAAAATTTTTGAGGAATATATTGCAAATCAGTATTCTATTTAATGAAAAAGTCAAATCTGCGATGAGCAAATTCGCATCGTTGGCTCAGCGTAGATTTTTAAGTATGCTGTAACCACGCAAAGGAGGTTACAGCATATGAACAACGAAAAAGATGAAACAATCTATAATGTCCCACTTTGGGAGAAAGTAATGCTTACAATTGATGAAGCCGCAGCTTATACAGGTGTTGGAAGCAGAAAAATCAGACAGCTTACCGATAATGAAAGATGTCCGTTCGTTTTGTGGAATGGCTCGAAGCGACTTATCAAGAGAGAAGAATTTGTTGAATTTATAAAAAAGCAGTATTCGATATGAGGAGGTATTATTGTGAGTAATCCAGTAAAAAAAGAAAGATTAGAAGTACCGATATGGCATAAGCCGTATCTGACCATTGATGAAGCTACTGCCTATACTGGCATTGGCAGAGAAAAACTTCGTGAAATGACAAGGTTTGCTGACTGTCCATTTGTGTTATGGGTGGGAAAACGCCGAATGATAAAAAGAGAATTGTTTGATGAGTACATTGAAAAAATGTATGAGATTTAGGAGGTGGAACGATGAATGTGGATTTTGCAGATGAAGAAATGATTGCTTATCGGGAAAGCCTTATAGAAAAGAAAAAAGAGCAGCCATTTTGGAAAAAGAAATGTTTGTCGGTAAATGAAACAGCCGCTTATACAGGTATCGGAAGGGGAAAAATACGAGAGCTGATGAAAAAGAAAGACTGCAATTTTATGACGACAGACGGTTATCAGGTGTATGTCATCATCGACAAATTTGTGGAATTTTTAAATAGCAGGAATGAAATATAGGAGGAACAGCCGTGGCAAGACCAAAACGAAAAGATAAAACAAGGACAGTTCTTCGCACGGGAGAACTTCAAAGAAGTGATGGAAGTTATCAGTACAGTTGGACTGATGAAAACCATAAAAGAAGATATGTCTATTCAAAAACGCTTGAAGCACTCAGGATTAAAGAGGAAGCGATTGAGAAAGACAAAAGTGATGGCATAAAAGCGGAAGCACGATATGTTACACTCGATGATTTATATGAGTTGTGGAAAGACCTGAAGAGAGGATTGAAAAACAACACTTTTGAGAATTACAAATATATTTATGAAACCTTTGTACGTCGGCAAATCGGTTCTAAGAGAGTTTCAACATTTTTGAAATCAGATATTAAAAGATTTTATAATTATCTGGTTGATGAGCGAGGATTGAAGCCAGCAACGGTTGATGGTGTCCACAACATTCTTCATCAGATATTTGATATGGCGGTTGATGATAACTATATCAGAAACAATCCGACAAATAATGTTTTAAGGGAATTGAAAAAAGCTCATTGCTTCAAGACAGAGAAACGCAGGGGACTTACTCGACCTGAGCAGGAATTGTTTATGGATTATCTGAAGAACTCTAATACAGCAGTGTATTGGTATCCGGTGTTTGCAGTAATGCTTGGAACGGGGTTAAGAGTTGGAGAAGTTACTGGACTCAGATGGTGTGATATTGATTTGGAAGATGGGATTATAGATGTTAATCACACGTTGGTTTATTATGACCACAGAACTTCTGAAGGAAAAAAGGGCTGCTATTTCAATGTGAATACTCCAAAGACAGAAGCAGGAAATAGACAAGTTCCGATGCTCGATTTTGTTAAAGAAGCATTTGTTATGGAAAAAGAAAGACAAGAACTGCTAGGGGTTCACTGCGAAGCGACCATAGATGGATATACAGATTTTATATTTCTCAATCGCTTCGGACAGCCACAACATCAATCGACTTTGAATAAGGCAATCCGACGCATAATCCGTGATTGCAACGATGAGCAGTTTTTGAAAACAGAAAACCCAGAAGTGCTTTTACCACATTTTAGTTGTCATTCGCTCAGACATACATTTACAACAAGAATGTGTGAAGCAGGTGTAAATATAAAAGTTATTCAGGATACACTCGGACATAAGGATATAACAACAACCTTAAATATCTATACTGATGTAACAAAGGAACTAAAAAGAACCGAGTTTGATGGACTGGATAAATACTTTAATAATTCAATAGCGTAGGAAAAAGTGGCGTACTTTAAAATGAAAATTGGTACGCTGCTTTTTTTGGTCTGATTGACTTATTCAATAATAAAGATTATAATTTAGTAAGCAATCCGATTGAAGAACCCATTCTCTCAATCGGGATTTACATCAAATACATCAAATAATACAACTGCTTATGCGGAAAGTAATCAATTTTAAAGGTAAACAAGGCTTTTTATCTGATTGAAAAAAGCAAAGTAGGGAGTTGCTCAGGAATATGAGTGGCTTCGGAATTGCGTCGGAGAAAGTCCCGACAATGAAGTCACTCGGTGATGTAAATAAGAAAAATGATGTAAAAAATCAGGCTGCCGAAGAAATGAAAGCA
>CAKRNX010000189.1 GCA_934371475.1 uncultured Lachnospiraceae bacterium | reverse complement strand
GGATATTAAAAAATCCGATAGTGTGGCAGCTCGCTGCCAAGTAAAATAAATTCCATATAATCATGCAAAAAGATTACAGGGAATGACAACAGAAACCAAAGATTGGAATACAGCAGACAGATCTGTATGTTGTAAAGGATTTGAAGATACGGGCTGTACAGTAAAATTGGGAGGATACTACTTATGACAGATGTATATTGTATTGGAGAAATGCTGATTGATTTTATTCCGGGAAGCGAACCGGCCAGCTACATCAGAAAGGCCGGAGGAGCGCCCGCTAATGTAGCAATTGCAGTGGCGAAAAACGGGCTGAGTGCCAGCATGTGCTGTAAGGTGGGAGATGACCAGTTCGGACGTTTCCTGATGGACACGCTGGAAGAATATCATGTGAAGGCAGCCTGCCCGGAACTCTGTCAGGACGCTGTGACGACCATGGCATTTGTGACACTGGCAGATAACGGAGAGAGAATTTTTACATTTGCGAGAAAACCGGGCGCAGATACGCTGCTGGCAGAGGAAGATATCAAAGAAGAAGATATCGAGGCTGCGGTCATTGTACATGCCGGCTCTGTTTCTCTTTCCGCACAGCCTGCGGCTGCGGCGACCGTGAAAGCCATGCGCGTAGGACATGAAAAAGGAAAGCTGGTCAGCTTTGATGTCAACTACCGGAATGTGATGTGGAATGATGATGAGAAAGCCTGTGCGGCGGCGGTTATGGATACTCTGAAATATGTGGACATGCTCAAGATCTCCGAAGAAGAAGTAGAGATGATGGGAGGTCTGGAAGCTCTGCCGAAGTTGATGGCTGACAATGACATAGCGCTTGTAGTTGAGACGCTTGGATCCGAGGGCGCTCAGGCATTCTTCCAGGGAGAAGTAATCCGGGTAGAAGGCCGCAAGGTGAAGGCTGTGGATGCTACGGGTGCGGGAGACGCATTCTGGGGCGGATTTATGTCAAGTCTGAGAATACAGGGTGTTTCTTCCAGAGCTGATCTGACGGCGGAAATGATTCGCAGTGCCATGGAATATGGAAATGTGTCCGGCTGTATCTGTGTGCAGAGCAAGGGAGCCATTGCTTCTATTCCGACCAGAGAGCAGATCGAAGCTTATATGAAAGAAAATTAAAGGCATCGAGGGCAATATGAAAAAACAGGATTTGATGAAATATATGGGCAGCATGCAGCAGGTAGCATCTGTCAGACCCGTGACATATCAGGAAGGCAGAGCGGGCGGTATGCGAGGATATGAGGTGAAGAACGGCGAGATGACGTTCCAGGTGCTGGCGGACAAGTGCCTGGACGTGGGCAGTCTTTCCTACCGCGGGATCAATATGACATTTCTGTCCAAACCCGGGCTGCAGGGACGCGGACATTATGATACGAACGGAGAGGAAGCGATCCACAGTATCATGGGCGGGCTGTTCTTTACCGCAGGACTGGAGAATATCTGCGCACCATGCACGATAGAGGGGGCAGATTATCCCATGCACGGACGGATCAGGACGACGCCAGGTGAGCATCTTGGCGCGGACGCATACTGGGAGAACGGTGCTTATCATCTGAGTGTGTCGGGTGAAATGAGGGAAGCGGCGCTGTTTGGAGAAAATATGGTGCTGCGCCGGAACATTTCCAGCGTGTACGGAGAGAAGAGCATCACAGTAACAGATGAGATTGAGAATGAATCTTACCGGACAGAGCCAATGATGATCCTGTATCATATCAATCTTGGATATCCGTTCCTGGATGAAAACATCCGCCTTTATATTCCGACCGGGAAAGTGACGGCGAGGGATGCGGAGGCAGAAGGGCATGAGGCAAGGTACGACAGGATGGATCCGCCGAAGGACAATGAGCCGGAGTATGTATTTATTCATGATCTCAGGACGGATCAGGATGGGAATACGAGGATCCTGGCGGTAAATGAACCTCTGGGACTGGGATTGGAGATTGCTTACAATACGGCGTTTCTTCCATATTTTATGGAATGGAAGTCTGTTGCGTCCGGCGATTATGTGATCGGACTGGAACCTGCTAATTCCAGTGTATACGGACGGACGTATCACGAGGCGCGGGGAGATCTGCACAGGATGGAGCCCTTTGCCAGAGAGAAAAACGTGCTGAAATTTACGGTGCTGGACGGAGCGGAGGAGATCCGCAAAGCCGTAGCGGAAATGGAAGAGCAGTTTGAGGGCCTGCTCCCGCATGATGCAAATCCAGGCAGTGGACAGATCTTCTGACACGGTACTCTTAAGATAATAAAAATATAAAATTTTTGTCTGTGCTATGTTACAAACTAGAAAATGTGTGATATAATACGAACATTGTCTGCAGCACTGTGAGAATATGCGGCAGAATAGTACGGAACATGAGGATGAAGCCTCCTAATTTATGGGGGGGGGTAAAACGAGGGAGATAATATAACATGCCGGATTGCAGAGAGTTTTTGGCAGATGCGGCAAGAATGACGAAGAATTACATAGGGACGGATCAGGCATTCTGGTTTGCAATGGATTTCTTTGAGTTCAGGCTGATTAATTATCGTTATGGAATGAAAGCAGGAGACAAACTGCTGGATACTTTTGAACAATATCTGAACACGATACCGGGCGCTGTGATGAGCAGAAGGATGTATTCGGATAATTTTGTAGTGCTGGTCATATCAGAACAGGCACAGACTGCCGGGGAGGCAGCCCGTGCGTTCAGAGAGTATATGGATCCGTTTATGGAGATACAGCAGAGAAAGGTGCCGGAATGTACGCTCGCATTTTGCTGCGGGGTCTGTCCGGTGCTGAGTGACAGACCGGATGAAGATATTGATAAAGCGTTTGGAGCCCGGAGAGAAGCGGGAATGTCAGACAGCGTTAATATGGCTGTTTACAGCCCGGAATTTCTGCAGAAAAAAGCTGCATACCGCAAGTCAGAGCAGATGCTCAGGCAGGCACTGGAGGAAAACAGTTTTCTGTTTTATCTGCAGCCCAAGGTGGATCTTGCCACGGAAAAGATTGTGGGTGCCGAGGCTCTGGCGCGTCTGAAGGATGAGAAGGGAAATGTGATGTCGCCGGTTTCTTTTCTGCCGATTATGGAAGAGAATGGCTCGGTGGTGGAGCTGGATCTGCAGATATACAGGAAGGTCTGCAAAAGTATTGCAGACAGGCTTGCAGCAGGGCTTCCGGTGGTACGGATTTCTGTCAACCTTTCAAGAGAACATATGAAAAATCAGGATACGGCAGAAAAACTTCATGCGATCGCAGAAGAATACAAAGTGCCTCCGCACCAGCTGGAATTTGAACTGACAGAGACAATTTTCCTGGAAGATATGAGCAGAATCAGGCATCTGATTGATCAGCTGCGCGGTTATGGTTATCTGGTATCAATTGATGATTATGGTTCCGGTTATACAGGGTTTTCTGTGTGGCATCAGCTGGATTTTGATATTCTGAAGCTTGATGCATGTTTTCAGGAAGAGAAAGACAAGGTGCAGGGGCGCAATGAGATCCTTGTTCCGGGACTGCTTGAGATCGCTGACAAAATGGGCGTGCAGGTTATCTGCGAGGGTGTGGAGTATGCCAAACAGTGCGAGCGTCTCAGACGCTGGGGCTGTCGGTATGTGCAGGGATATTATTTCTCCAGGCCGGTTCCGCCGGAGCAGTTCTATGAGATGTATGAAGGGCAGATGGGGCATTCTTGAACCATACTTCATGCAAGTACGGTTGTTTGGCTGATTATTTGCGGGAATAAAATAATAAAATTTGGGATTCCGGGGCGGTGGGAAGCAGGCTCCGGATTTTTTCTGTTATAGGAAATTACGATAATTTCCTATAACAGAAGCCTCCGGCAGCATGCGCAGCTCGCAGAGAAGAAACGTGTTGCTAACGCAACCTGCTCGCGCGCGGAACAAAAGCTGTGCTGCCAAAGCAGTGGTTGCCTCCGGCATGATGTGCACCTCGCGGCAAGAAGGCTGGGCATTCTTGAGCTAAATACGAATTTGAAAACCATAAAATTATGAGTGATTATTGCTCTCCATAGGTTATCAATAAAATCCTCCAAAAGCCTTGAAA
>CAKRNX010000188.1 GCA_934371475.1 uncultured Lachnospiraceae bacterium | reverse complement strand
CTGGAGGGCATCGAGAAGACCATTGAGACACTGGGAACTCTGATCGGTCATGAAGAGGAAGCGGCTGATGTGGTAGCGAATATGGAAGCAGAGTGGAAAGATCTGAGCACCGAGCTGGAGAAAGTTTCTGAGAAGAAGAGTGCTTTTATTGATATCGGATCTCTTTACAGTGCAGGTCCCAATTCTATGCTGGACAATTCCCTGCAGATGATTCAGGTGACCAATGTGGCAGCAGATGGGGAAAGTCCGTGGCCGCAGCTTTCCGCTGAGAAAGTCGTAGAGGCTGATCCGGATGTGTACATTTCTCTGTATTCGACTCTGGACGATGTAAAACAGATCGCCGGATTTGAGGATCTGGACTGCCTGAATGAGGATGGCGGATTTATCTATATCGATGGATCAGGCGTTGAGGGCGATATGATCCAGAGACCGGGTCCCCGCTATGTGGAAGGACTCAAAGCTCTGGCTGAGATGGTTTATCCGGAAATTGCCGAGTAATGAAAAAGAAAAAATTAAGTCCGGCGTTTCTGCTGCTGGCACTGGTGCTCTGTCTGGTGATCGTGTGGGTCTGCACGGTCACCGGCGCTGCGTCGGTATCGGTGCAGGACGCCAATCGTATTTTATTGAATAAACTGTTCCATCTGAATGTGAGCCTGGAGGGGATTTCGAAGGGAAATATTTCGATTATCTGGAATATCCGTTTCCCGAGGATCCTGCTGGGATTTATCGCCGGAGCCGGACTGGCCGTCAGCGGAGCAGGATATCAGGGTATTTTCAAAAACCCGATGGCAGATCCCTTTGTCCTTGGCATATCGTCCGGGGCAGCTCTGGGGGCCGCTGTCGGGATTATTTTTCATGTGACATTCCGTATCGGCGTGTTCAACAGCACGATGCTGCTGGCATTTGCCGGATCATTCGGTGCGCTCGCGCTGGTGTACGGCATCTCCAGGGTAGGGCGGCGTGTTCCGGTGGCCACGCTGCTGCTGTCCGGAGTGGCAATCAATTCTACACTGTCAGCGATCATGTCATTTCTGATGATGATGAACCGGCAGAGCATGGACCAGATCATGTTCTGGACAATGGGAACACTGAATGGAAAGGGCTGGAGCCAAATCAGTGCGGTTCTTCCGTGGGAGCTGATTGGCCTTGTGATCATGCTTTTTTCCAGCAGAGAGCTGGATATTATGCTGACCGGGGAGGAAACGGCCACGCAGCTGGGGCTCAATATTGAATTTGTGAAAAAGAAAATCCTGTTTGCATCCAGCCTGCTGACTGCGTCCATCATTTCTGTGACAGGCATCATAGGTTTTGTGGGACTGGTGGTGCCTCATGTGGTGCGCCTCTTTACGGGGCCGAAACATCGCCGGCTGCTGCCGGTGTCGCTGGTGTTTGGCGGAGCGTTCATGGTGATCTGTGATACGCTGGCGCGCAGCCTGACCGTGTCTGAGATTCCGGTGGGCGTAATTACATCCATCTGCGGCGGGCCGTTTTTCCTGTATCTGCTGCGAAAGTCCAAAAAAGGAGGAGGAAGGGCATGATGGGAAAAAATCAGGTAATGCTTTCCTTTTCCGATGTGGCGGTAGGGTACGGAAACAGGCCGGTGCTGAAAAACGTGACATTTCAAATTGAAAAAGGTGAATATGTAGCATTGATTGGTTCGAATGGAACCGGAAAGTCCACGCTGATCAAGTGCGTGTCAGGTCTGCTTCCGCTGGAGAGCGGAAGGGTAGAGATCTGCGGACGGGATCTGAACCGGCTCAAATCCAGGGAGAGGGCGCAGATGGTGGCGGTAGTTCCACAGTCCTATTATGTGGATTATGATTTTACGGTGGAGGATATTGTGATGATGGGGCGTAATCCCTACATTGATTTCCGGCACCGGGAGTCCGAGGAGGACCGGGCGATTGTAAAGCGAGCCATGGAAATGACGAACACAGAGATCTTTCGGGACCGATATTACAATGAGCTGAGCGGAGGCGAGCGCCAGAGAGTGATCCTTGCCCGCGCGATTGCGCAGCAGCCGCAGATCATCCTGTTGGATGAACCGACTTCTGCGCTGGATTTGCATCATCAGATTGAGGTCATGGAGCTGATCCGGCAGCTGAATGAAAAAGAGAACATCACGGTAATGGCTGTGCTGCACGACATTAACCTGGCGTCGCGGTTCTGCAGCCGGATTGTGATTTTGAAGGATGGCAAAATCAAGGCGGACGGGACACCACAGGAGATTATCTGCCGGGAAGAGATGGAGTCTCTTTGTCAGATGAAGCTTCTGGTCAAAAATAATCCGCTGCTGGAGAAGCCGGAGATCATCCCGATCCGGGTGATGGATGAGGAATCGGCGGCCAGTCCGCTGCGCATCCATGTGATCTGCGGGGATCATGGCGGCGTGCGCCTGATTGAGCAGTTTCATAATGCAGGCCATCATGTGAGCGCCGGTGTGGTCAACTGGGGAAGCGACGATGATGAAATCTGCCGGTATCTGGATATACCGAGAGTTGAGATCGGAGCATTTCAGCCGGTGCGCCCGGAGGATCAGGATAAAAATATACAGATGATGCGGGAGGCAGATGTCGTGATTGTGGCAGATATTCCATTCGGGGAAGCCAATATCCGCAACCTGGACGGGCTGGAGCAGATACCGGGCAGGCTGTATATGCATGAAAATATCCGGAACCGGGATTTTACGGACGGAAAAGTGGAGCGGCGGCTGAAAGAGATCGCCATGAAAAAAGGAATCCGGTTTTATTCAGATATTCCGGAGATCTGAGGGAATAGAAACAATCATAAATGGCGGACATTTGACAGGGGAGCTACGGAATGTCCGCCTGCTTTGTACTATAGGAAATTACTGATGCAACCTGTTTGCACACAGAAAAAAGTTGTGATGCCGAAGTTATAGCCTGTGGGGGTAGAACACACTTTTGCTCTGATATAGCCTCCGGCAGTATTGCAGAGGTGCGCAGAAGAATGCTGGGGCATTCTTGAATGGACCGGGATAATGGCCGTTTCACAGAAACAAAATTTTATTAGGGGAGACAAAGTATGATTTATATCAGTCATCTTTTGCCGGATGAAGAGATGGGAGAGCTTCTGCAAGCATCCGGAGCGGGGATTGAGAGCATTGATTTTTCGATCTCTGACAATCTGGATCAGCTGCCGCAGACAGTGCGTGAATATCGTGAAAAAATGAAAAGACTGGGGATGGAACACGTGATCCTGCACGGTCCGTTTCTGGATGTGAATCCCTGCGCGTATGACCGGCTTGTGCGGGAAGTCACGATGACCAGATTTGCCCAGTGCTGCGAGGCCGGAAGGGAGCTTGGGGCAGAGCGCATTGTGTTTCATTCCGGCATGAATCCTTATGTTTATTATAAGGAGAGCTGGGCAGAACATGTGGCGCTTTTCTGGCAGGAGTTTCTTGAGAAATGTCCGGATATGGAGATTGTGCTGGAGAATGTATTTGATGATGACTGGAGACTTTTGCTGGATGTGTTCCGCAGAGTAAACCGGCCGAATTTCCGGCTGTGCCTGGATATCGGCCATGCCCACTGTTATTCCTCGCTGGATGTGCGGGAGTGGGCAGCACAGCTGGCACCGTATGTTTCCCATGTGCATATCCATGATAACAGCGGGGATCGGGATGCGCATCTGGGGCTGGGACGGGGCAGTCTTCCCTGGAGGGAAGTGCTGTCGGTGCTTCCGAAGAACAGTAAGCGCAGCTGGACAGTTGAGTGCATGACGAAAGAAGATGTAGAAATTTGCCTGAGAGCTTTGAAATAAATATAATAAAATCCGATAATTTCTTCTTGTTCGAGTATTAGAGCGTGTTTGAAAAACCATTTCCGCGATCTGCGAGCCCTACTTTGCGGTATATTTTGCCCTTATTCGGTTGACGTAGCCCCGCTACGCCGTCCTCATTCGGGTGAAATCTCCCACAAACTGGAATTCGCAGCTCACAAAAAGCCTTTTTCAAACACGCTCTCTCCGATTGCGAATCTGTTTTTTAAATCTATTTTTTGAATAGTTCTGAGTGCGTACCAAGCCTGTAAAGCATGAGTACTAAAACGTTGTT
>CAKRNX010000187.1 GCA_934371475.1 uncultured Lachnospiraceae bacterium | reverse complement strand
GTCCGGTACTGATTGATATTACCAAAAATGCTACGGCAGACACTACGGAATATACGCCGATGAAACCGGAGCCGATTGAGCGTAGCTGCCGCTATATCAAAGAGGCTGATCTGGAGCAGGCGGCAGAGATGATCAATGGCAGTGAGCGTCCCTTTGTATTTGTGGGCGGCGGCGCAGTGATTGCCAATGCTTCGGAAGAACTGAAGGAGTTGGTAGAGAAGATCAATGCGCCTGTTGCAGATACACTGATGGGAAAAGGAGCTTTTGACGGCACCAGTGATCTTTATTGCGGTATGCTGGGAATGCACGGCACAAAGGCTTCCAATTTCGGCGTATCTCAGTGCGATCTGCTGATCACCGTGGGTGCGCGTTTCAGCGACCGGGTGACCGGAAATCCGGGTAATTTTGCCAAGAATGCAAAGATCCTTCAGATTGATGTGGATCCGGCGGAGATCAATAAAAATATTATGGTTGATGCCAGTGTGATCGGTGACATCAAAGAGGTGTTAAAGCGTTTGAATCCGAGAGTGGAAAAACGCAGTCATGCGCAGTGGCTGGAGCACATGAAAGAGCTGAAGGAAAAATATCCGCTGAAATATAACCATGAGGCACTGACCGGCCCCGGCATTATTGAAGATATCTATAAGGAGACAAATGGAGACGCAATTATCGTAACGGAAGTTGGACAGCACCAGATGTGGGCAGCCCAGTATTATAAATATTCCAAACCTCATACCTTCCTGACATCAGGCGGTCTGGGAACGATGGGATATGGCCTGGGAGCCAGCATCGGAGCCAAAATCGGCCGTCCCGAGAAGACCGTAGTCAATATCGCCGGCGACGGATGTTTCCGTATGAATATGAATGAGATTGCGACAGCAGCCCGCTACAATGTGCCGATTATTGAAGTAGTGGTAAATAACCATGTGCTTGGTATGGTGCGTCAGTGGCAGAATCTTTTCTACGGACAGCGCTATGCACAGACCGTGCTGAACGATGCCGTGGATTTTGTCAAACTGGCAGAGGCTATGGGGGCTGTAGGTATCCGGGTAGAAAAGAAAGAAGATTTTGCTCCTGCATTCCGAAAGGCGATGGGGCTTGGGAGACCGGTTGTTATTGACTGCATTATTGATCAGGATGATAAGGTATTCCCAATGGTTCCGGCAGGTCATGCGATTGATGAAGCATTTGACCAGGATGATCTGGAAAAATAAAAGGAGGCTATCACAGAGATGAGTAGAGTATATAATTTTTCTGCAGGTCCGGCTGTACTGCCGGAGGAAGTGCTGCGGGAAGCAGCGGAAGAAATGATGGATTACCGCGGAACCGGTATGTCAGTCATGGAAATGAGTCATCGATCTAAGGCATTTGACGATCTGATCAATGAGGCGGAGGCGGATTTCAGAGATCTGCTGCATATTCCATCCAATTACCGTGTGCTGTTTCTTCAGGGCGGCGCGTCACTGCAGTTTGCCATGATCCCGATGAATCTGATGAAGAATCGGGTGGCAGATTATATTGTAACCGGACAGTGGGCCAAGAAGGCTTATCAGGAAGCACAGAAATACGGAAAGGCCAACAAGATCGCGTCCAGCGAGGATGAGACTTTCTCCTATATTCCGGACTGCTCTGACCTGCCGATCAGCCCGGATGCAGACTACGTATATATCTGTGAGAACAACACCATCTATGGCACCAAGTACAAAAAGCTCCCGAATACCAAGGGAAAGATCCTGGTAGCTGACGTATCTTCCTGCTTCCTTTCCGAGCCGGTAGATATTGAGAAATATGGCATCATGTACGGCGGCGTTCAGAAGAATATCGGGCCTGCCGGAATGGTGATTTCTGTAGTGAGAGATGACCTGATTACGGATGATGTACTGCCTGGCACACCTACCATGATGAAATTTAAAACTCATGCGGATGCAAATTCTCTCTATAATACGCCGAACTGCTATTGCATTTACATTTGCGGAAAAGTGTTCAAATGGCTGAAGAAGATGGGCGGTCTGGAAGTAATGAAGGAGCGTAATGAGAAAAAAGCAAAGATCCTCTATGATTTCCTGGATCAGAGCAGCCTCTTCCGCGGAACAGTGCGCAAAGAAGACCGTTCTCTGATGAATGTTCCGTTTGTCACAGGCGACAAAGAGATGGATGCCAAATTTGTAGCTGCTGCAGCGGAAGCCGGATTTGTCAACCTGAAAGGACACCGCAGCGTGGGCGGTATGAGAGCCAGCATTTACAATGCAATGCCGGTAGAGGGCGTTGAAAAACTGGTTGAGTTTATGACTGAATTTGAGCGCGGATAAACCTCTGGATATCTTTGGTGTACCGTACTCCGTGTGATGGATAAGCGGTACAATATAGTTTCTAAATCTGTGAAGTAAGGAGAATACAACATGTTTCAATATACTTGTCTGAATGCGATCTCTCCGGTAGGATTGAGCCGCTTCACAAATGAATATAAAAAAGTAGATGAGATAGACAAAGCGGATGCCATGCTGGTGCGAAGCGCCAATATGCATGAGATGGAGATCCCGGAGAATATTCTTGGAATTGCCAGAGCTGGAGCCGGTGTCAACAATATTCCTCTGGATGAATGTGCGCAGAAGGGTATTGTAGTGTTCAATACTCCGGGGGCCAATGCCAACGGCGTCAAAGAACTGGTATTTGCCGGAATGCTGTTGGCAGCCAGAGATGTAGTAGGCGGTATCAACTGGGTTGCGTCCCAGACTGATAATGAGAATATTGCAAAAGATACCGAAAAGGAAAAGAAGAAATTTGCAGGAAGCGAACTGTCAGGCAAAAAACTGGGAATTATCGGACTGGGAGCGATCGGTGTCCTGGTAGCGAACGCGGCAACACATCTGGGAATGGATGTGTACGGCTATGATCCATATATTTCGGTAGATGCCGCATGGAATCTTTCCAGAAGCATCAAGCATATCAATGATGTGAATGAGATTTACAAGCAGTGTGATTACATTACCATCCATGTGCCGCTGCTGGACAGCACAAGAGGAATGATCAATGCAGAGGCGATCAGTCAGATGAAGCCGGGAGCCGTGATCCTGAATTTTGCCAGAGATCTGCTGGTAGATGAGGATGCTGTGATCAAAGCGCTGGAAGAGAAGAAGATCCGCAAATATGTATCCGATTTTCCGAATACAAAAACAGCAGGAAAACCCGGTGTGATCCTTCTGCCGCATTTGGGCGCTTCCACCTCCGAATCGGAAGACAACTGCGCTGTGATGGCGGTAAATGAACTGATGGATTTCCTTGAGAATGGAAATATCAAAAATTCTGTCAATTATCCGAACTGCAATATGGGAGTATGTGAGTCGGCTTCCCGTGTGGCAATCTATCATATGAATGTGAAAAAGATGATCAGTCAGTTTGCCACACTGTTTTCTGATAACAACATTGTCAACATGAATAACAGTAGCCGCGGAGAGTACGCATATACGCTGCTGGATCTGGAAGATCCGGCCAGAGATGAGATCATCAGAGAGCTGGAGTCCGTTGAAGGCGTGATTCGTGTGCGGGTGATCAAGTAAATAATGGGATTCAGAGGAACAAAACGTAATTTCCTATGACATTAAGAAATAAGCTGTCGCGCATCTGTGTGCTGACAGCTTATTAAAAAGGAGAAAACTATGGCAGTAATAAAACCATTCTGCGGTATCCGTCCGGCAGACGGAATGGCAGAAAAAATAGCAGCTCTACCGTATGATGTGTACAGCAGAGAAGAGGCAAGAGAGGCGGTGAAAGGACACCCGCATTCATTCCTGAATATTGACCGTCCGGAAACCCATTTCGAAGAAGGCCATGATATGTTTGCGCCAGAAGTGTACCGGAAAGCGAGGACGCTTCTCGATGAGATGATTGAAGCCGGAGAGTTTGTGCAGGATCAGGAGCCCTGTTATTATGTGTATGAGCTGACGATGAACGGCCGTTCTCAGACCGGTATCGTAGCCTGTGCGTCCATTGATGATTATCAGAATCATGTGATCAAAAAACACGAAAATACCCGGGCGGAAATGGAACAGGACCGTATCCGGCATGTGGATGCCTGCAATGCGCAGACAGGCCCCATTTTCCTGGCGTACCGCAAAAACAGAGAGCTGTCCCATCGGGTGG
>CAKRNX010000186.1 GCA_934371475.1 uncultured Lachnospiraceae bacterium | reverse complement strand
GGACCGGAGTGCGAGTTTTTCCTGTTTCACCAGGATGACAATGGGATGGCGACCACGATCAGCCATGAGAATGCCGGGTACTTTGACGTGGGACCGCTGGATCTGGGCGAAAATTCCAGAAGAGATATGGTGCTGACACTGGAAGAGATGGGATATGAAGTGGAGGCCTCCCATCATGAGGCGGCTCCGGCTCAGCACGAGATTGATCTTCATTACGGAGAAGCGTTGATGACCGCTGACACGATCATGACATTTAAGCTGGCGGCTAAGACGATTGCCAACAGGCACGGCCTGCATGCCACATTTATGCCAAAACCGAAATCCGGTGTACACGGATCAGGTATGCATATCAATATGTCGCTGTGCAAAAACGGCATGAATATTTTTTATGATGAACATGACAAAAATGGGCTAAGCAAGGAGGCATACTATTTCATCGGTGGGCTGATGAAGCACAGCAAGGCGATGACGGTCATCACCAATCCGTTGATTAATTCTTACAAGCGTCTGTGTTCCGGCTATGAGGCGCCCGCCTACATTGCATGGTCTTCAACAAACCGTAGCATGCTGATCAGGATTCCGGCAGGCAGTGGATTTAATACCAGGATCGAGCTGAGAAGCCCGGATTCTGCGGCCAATCCGTATCTGACGCTGGCTCTGTGCCTGGCTGCGGGAATGGACGGGATCCGCAACAAGATCCTGCCGCCGCAGAGTGTGGAGGAAAATATCGCGCTGCTCTCTGAAGCAGAGCTTACTCAGAGAGGTGTGGAACCACTGCCGATGAATCTGCTTGAGGCAGTAACAGAGATGAAAAAAGATCCCTTTATCCGTCAGGTATTGGGGGATCACGTTACGGATAAATTCATTGCGGCCAAGGAAGAGGAGTGGAAGGAGTATTCTACGCAGGTTTCTCAGTGGGAGATTGACCAGTATCTGGCCAGAATCTGAGGTTTTCGCTTAGTAATCAATCGTTTCAGAACAGACAGGGCGGTTAGAAATACGATGAGCGGGAGGTCAGAATGGCAAGTGTAGTTGTGGTGTTTCCCAAGCAGCAGGATGCCAGAAATATACGAAATCTGCTTGTGAGGAACGGATATAGTGTCACTGCGGTCTGTACCAGCGGGACTGCCGCACTGCAGGCTGTGGACAGTCTGAATGAAGGAATTGTGGTCTGTGGATACAGGTATCCGGATATGATGTATGACCAGCTGTATCAGAATCTTCCACAGACGTTTGAGATGCTGCTGTTGGCTTCCGGCAGGGTGATTGGGAGCGGTATCCCGGATGGGATTATCAGCGTGGCCATGCCTCTGAAAGTGCAGGAACTTGTGGATAAGCTGGAGGAGATTTCCTATACGGTGGACAGAAAGCGCAGGAAGCGCAAGATGGCTCCGAAACAGCGAAGCGAAGAAGAGCAGCAGGCGATTATGCAGGCTAAAGCACTTCTGATGGAAAAAAACAGCATGACAGAGGAAGAGGCTCACAGATATCTGCAGAAGACCAGTATGGACAGTGGAACCAATATTGTGGAGACGGCGCAGATGCTGCTGACGTTGATGAGTGTATAGCGTACCTGGCAGTGATACAGGACAGGGAAAGGAAACTGAACAGAAAATGAAATTTACAAAGATGCACGGCATTGGAAACGATTATGTGTATGTGAACTGTTTTCAGGAACAGATAAACCATCCGGAAGAGGTGGCAAGACGGGTCAGCGACCGTCATTTCGGCATTGGATCTGACGGACTGATCCTGATTAAGCCCTCTGACCGGGCAGATTTTGAGATGGATATGTATAATGCGGATGGAAGCCGCGGAGCCATGTGCGGCAACGGGATCCGCTGTGTGGCAAAATATGTATATGACTACGGCCTGACAGACAAGACTCATATCAGCGTGGCGACAGGGAGCGGCGTAAAAGAACTGGAGCTGATGATTGAGAATGGAAAAGTGGCCAGAGTGAAAGTAGATATGGGTGAGCCGGGACTTCTGGCAAGTCAGGTTCCAGTGGTGTCAGAAAATGATCCGCAGATCTGTCCGGATGAGAAGGTGACAGACTGTCCGGTCAGCGTAGGCGGAAAAGAATACCGTATGACCTGTGTATCAATGGGAAATCCTCACTGTGTCGTTCAAGTGGAGAATGTGGACGCTATGGAGATCCAGAAGATCGGGCCGCTGTTTGAACATCACCGGATCTTTCCGGACCGTGTAAACACGGAGTTCATAGAAGTGCTGGACCGGGGGCATGTAAAGATGAGGGTGTGGGAACGGGGATCCGGAGAAACCCTGGCCTGTGGCACAGGAGCCTGTGCCGTGGGAGTTGCCTGCATGGAAAATGGCTGGGTGGATGAGCATGTCAGAGTCTCTCTGCGTGGCGGGGATCTGGAGATTCTCTGGGATCGTGCAAAAAACAGAGTCTTTATGACAGGAGAAGCGGCAGTTGTATTTGACGGCGAAATTACGCTGTGACAGATAGAAGGAGGATGCAATGTTTAAATTAAATGAAAATTATCTGAAATTACCGGGAAGTTATCTGTTTTCCACAGTAGGGAAAAAGTCAAGAGCCTATCAGGCGGAACATCCGGACAAAAAAGTGATCAGTCTTGGTATCGGAGATGTGACGCAGCCGCTGGCGCCGGCTATCATCAAGGCACTGCACAGTGCGGTGGATGAGATGGGCCATGCGGAGACCTTCCACGGCTATGCACCGGATCTTGGCTATGAGTTCCTGAGAAATGCGATTGCAAAGAATGATTATGCGGACAGAGGTTGTGAGATTGCCGCAGATGAGATTTTTGTCTCAGATGGTGCCAAGTGTGATTCCAGCAATATCCAGGAGATTTTCAGCGCAGACAGCAAGATTGCCGTGTGCGACCCGGTTTATCCGGTTTATGTGGACTCTAATGTAATGGCGGGAAGAACCGGCAGTTATGATGCCGGTACCGGTATCTGGAGCAATGTGATCTACATGCCCTGTACCGCGGACAATCAGTTTGCACCTGAGATTCCGAAGGAGACTCCGGATCTGATTTATCTGTGCTTCCCCAACAATCCCACGGGTTCCACGATCACCAAAGTGCAGCTGCAGGACTGGGTGGATTATGCAAATAAAGTAGGCGCAGTCATTATCTATGATGCGGCTTATGAGGCGTATATTTCAGAGGCAGATGTGCCGCATACGATCTATGAGTGCGAGGGAGCGAGAACCTGTGCGATTGAGCTGAAATCTTTCTCCAAGAATGCAGGATTTACCGGCACCCGTCTGGGATACACAGTCATTCCGAAAGATTTAAAATGCGGAGATGTAATGCTTCATTCACTGTGGGCGAGACGCCACGGAACCAAGTACAACGGAGCACCCTATATTGTACAGAGAGCCGGAGAGGCTGTGTATTCTCCGGAAGGAAAGGCTGAATTAAAAGAGCAGGTAAAATATTACATGGATAATGCGGCGATTATTCTGAATGGTCTGAAAGAGGCAGGATATACTGTGTCCGGCGGAGTGAACGCGCCTTATATCTGGCTGTGCACATCGGATAAGATGACATCCTGGGAGTTTTTTGATTATCTGTTGGAGCATGCCAATGTGGTAGGCACACCCGGATCAGGATTTGGACCGAGCGGAGAGGGATATTTCCGTCTGACAGCGTTCGGCAGCAGAGAGAATACGATTGCAGCTGTAGAGCGCATCAAAAATATGCATAAATAAATTAAATTAACTATTATGCAGGCACAGGCGGGGATTAAGCCATTTGAAACTTTATAAATAAAAAATATGTGAAATTTGAAATAAAACACAAAAAATCACGGTAAAAAATTTAAAAATAAATAAAAATTAGGGCTTGCATCTTAAAATCAAATGTGCTAGTATATGACCATTAAAAAAGCAGAGAAGGAGACTCGGTCTTTGGATCTTGACAGGAATTCGGTATCACCGACTGAGAGTACCGATGGAGAGAAGGGGACAACTGGGAACACTCCGGAGCCGACTGGCTGAAGGCAGAGTAGGTCAGTACGTGGTTGCGCGTTAAGCATAGTTGAGCAGGCAGAGCTTTTTTCTGCAATGCGGGTGGTACCGCGGATTTGTAGATCCGTCCCGGAACGTATATGACGTTCCGGGATTTTTTATTTTATTTCACAGGGAAGTGCATCCTGTGAAATAAAAGCCTCCGGCAGGGTGCACATTGTCCGGTGGACAATGGTTTTGCGCCGACCGAAACGGAGTGT